>NZ_JBOZWR010000002.1:0-209853 GCF_050864155.1 Planococcus sp. YIM B11945
AATCCTTATGTAAAAAACTACATTTATTCTTTTTATACAAATTTAACTTGCTATTTTTTGAATTATGACTTAAAAGCTGCGTATTACGACAATCGAATGCTGAATTACGACGTACTTGATAATTGCGAGCGAGACGCCGATCATGTAAAGCGTTTCGCCGAATGCTTTTGAAATATCCGGCCATAATTCCATCATGTGCTGAAAATCAAACCCCATTGCCGATCACCTCCACTTTTGCGCCTCGTCCTTCCATGTATGTAATTGCCCGGTGAATGTTTTCAGGCATTCCTTGGATTTCCATCACAAACAAGCCAAGCGGTTTTTCTTGTATGTATTCGATTGACCCGTGCAAAAAATTCCCTTTCACATCAAAATGCTGCACCATGTCTGTGATGACGCCTTCTCCAGCCACCGCTCCTTTAAACTGCACTTTAATGACACGGCCCGTGCAAGCGGACAAGATCGGCTGCGGAATGTCGATCGACACGACAGAAGAAATAAATTCCTTAGCCAGCTCGGTTTTGGGATCGGAGAAAATCGTGTAGACGTCGCCTTCTTCAATTACACGGCCGGCTTGCATAACCGCCATCCGGTCGCAAATTTCTTTGACTACATTCATTTCATGGGTAATGAGGACAATGGTAATGTTCATTTCCTGGTTGATTTTCTTCAAGAGACGCAGAATTGACAAAGTCGTATTCGGGTCAAGCGCCGAAGTCGCTTCGTCGCAAAGCAGAACCGCCGGATTATTGGCCAGCGCCCTTGCAATGCCGACGCGCTGCTTTTGCCCGCCGCTCAGCTGTGAAGGATAGACGTCTTTTTTATCTGATAGGCCGACCATGTCGAGCAGTTCATCGACTCGATCAGCGATTTCATCTGCCGGCAAACGCGCGGCCTTTAACGCAAAAGCAATGTTTTCCCCAACCGTCTTTTGGCTGATCAAATAAAAATGCTGAAAAATCATCCCGATTTTCAGCCGCGCTTTTCGCAGCTTCTCGCCTGTTAAGTTTGTCAGATCGAGGCCGGCTACACGGATCGAACCGCTTGTGGGACGCTCCAAAAGATTCATGCACCGCAAAAGCGAACTTTTACCGGCTCCTGAATAGCCGACAATGCCGAAAATCTCACCTTCTTTGATGTGCATCGTGACGTTTTCTACACCGATCACCTTGCCGTTTTTCGTTGTGTATTCTTTTGAAAGTTCTTTTATGCTGATCATGGCAATCTCCTTTTTTCCCAATAAAAAATGCCCCTTTCATTCAGAAAGAGGCACCGAAAATGGATTGGGTTATCTTTCAGAATGAATTCATTCTGTAGGAATTGGCACCTTCCCAGATTTCTCTGGAGGTTGCCGGACGTCATAGGGCCTATCCCTCGGTCTCTCTTGATAATGTTCCATATGAAATTGTTTTTTGCTTGATTCCAATAGTAGCTAACATTTCGAAAACTGTCAAACACTTTTTTAAAATAATTTATTTTCAGGCAACTGCTGCCAATCGACCTTGATTTTTCTCCTTTACATCCCTTCCACCTTCCGCTAGACTAAACCCATCGGGACAATCCCGTTCACAAAACAACTGCATACCGTTTAATGCACTAGGGGTGCCCGATTTTCGGCTGAGATGCAAGCGCAAGCTTCGATCCCTTATGACTCGATCCAGGTAATACTGGCGTGAGGAAGTGCGGCGCTTTTCTGGAATAAATCCTTTTTGAATTTATTGGCATAGAAATAGTGGCTGCTTCTTCGCGGATGCAGCTTTTTTTTGTGCCTATTTTTAAGGAGGACGATTGATATGGAACCATTGCAATGCGGTACGAGCCCAATTGTCGGATTTCGCTTTTCGCTGCATCCGATGACTGGGGATTTTATTAGGGTAATTAAAGGAGCGCTTCGGGAGACGGATTTGAGCAATGTCTGGACCCATTCGGATGATGTGTCAACGGTGATTCGGGGCAAGGAAATTCATGTGTTCAACGCAGCAAAAGCGATTGCGCTGCATGCGGCGAAGACCGGTGAACACGTGGCGCTGTCCGGCACGTTTTCAATCGGTTGCCCGGGTGATTCGGCAGGCGATGCGTTTTTGGACATGCCGGACGAACTGTTGAATACGGATAAGACGAAGCAGTATGTATCGTCACAATTTGCGCTGTACCCGATGAACAACCCCGATTACATGAATATCATTTACCGGGAAGTTGACCGGGCAAAAAAACGCGGCGTCTTTAATGAATCGATGCATTACGCGAGCGGCATCCATGGCGACATCCACGACGTCTTTGCATTTTACGAAGAAGCGTTTTCGAATGCCCGCACCGAAGAACACCGCCACTTGGTCATGACGGTATCGATGAGCATCAACAGCCCGTCGCACGGAGGCAAATAACATGCTGAAGTCGTGGAAATTAAAAGAAGTGGTGTTGATGTCGCTGTTTGCGGTCGTTTTCGGCATTGTCTATTTGGTGTTTGTCCATGTCAGCAACCTATGGGCAGCGCTGATCGGCCCGCTTGCCTATGAATGGATGTTCGGCATTTGGTTTATCGTTTCGATCATTTGCATGTACATTATTCGAAAACCGGGTGCTGCGTTTATGTCGGAAACGATGGCTGCCGCTATTGAAGTGCTCCTCGGCAATGCAGTCGGCCCCCGCCTTTTGTTGTCCGGAGCCGTCCAAGGCTTGGGAGCCGAGGCAGCGTTTGCAGTGACAGGCTATAAGCACTTCAGCTTAGCCATCATGATGCTTGCTGGTGCAGGTTCTGCCGTTTTCAGCTTTGTTTACGGGTATTTCGTTTCCGGCTACGCGGCACTCGATCCATCGTTTGTCGCGTTGATGTTTTCGCTCCGCGTCATCAGCGGCATGGTGATTGCTGGAATCGGCGGCAAGTTTATCGCAGACAGTTTGCTTGCGACTGGTTCACTTCGGGGCTATGCGGTGGCCCGCGCGAAAAAAGGTGATGCGCGTGTCGGATGAAATTTTTTCACTTAAAAATGCATCCTTTCGCTTTCCGGAGGATGAAGCTTGGACGCTAAAGAATGTGTCCTTTTGCATCTCGCGCGGTGAACGCGTGGCCATTTCCGGCCCAAGCGGCTGCGGCAAAAGCACGCTGCTGTATTTGCTGAACCGGCTGTATCCGCTTAATAGCGACGGTGTTGTAGAAGGGGAACTTCTTTTATTCGGCAAACCTGCTGAAAAGTACTTGCCCGGGGAAATCAACCACCGCGTCGCCACCGTCTTCCAAGATCCCGATTCCCAGTTTTGCATGCCGACGGTCGAAGAAGAACTGGCCTTTACGCTGGAAAATTTGCACGTGGCTCGCGAAGAAATGGAACAGCGCATTTCCGGCGTCTTGGAATTGACCGGTTTGGAAGCTTACCGCTACACCCTTATCCAATCATTGTCCGGCGGCATGAAGCAGCGCATTGCCACAGCCTGCGCACTGGCCATGAAACCGGAAGTGCTGCTGCTCGATGAACCGATTTCGCATTTAGATCCCGTTACTGCCAAGCACTTTATTTCTTGGCTAGACGCTTTGCAAAAACGATTCGCTTTGACAATCATTGCTGTTGAGCACCGTTTAGCTGCGTGGGGCTCGTTTTTTGACCGACACATTTCCTTGGATGCAACTGGAAAAGTCTTAAAAGACGGCGATTTTCTGCCAGTGCCGCCGATTTTATTTCCTAAACGAGCTGCTGCACCTCAGGCTGAAGCAGCGTTAACAGCTAAAAATTTGTCGGTCACCATAAAAAACAAAGTGCTATTGAAAGATGTGTCTTTTGGTGCAAAGCGCGGTGAAGTGATCGTTGTTGCGGGGCCAAACGGCAGCGGAAAATCGTCGTTGCTAAAAGCCTTATGCGGGATATACAAATTATCATCTGGCACTGTGGAATCGCCGGGTGCCGGTTATGTTCCCCAATCGCCCGAGTTTTTGTTTTTAACGCAATCGGTGCAAGAAGAACTGGCTTTTTTCGGCAAAACTGCGTTGGCTGACCTTTCTGGTTTGGCGCAGCGGCTGCAGCTGGAAAGCCTGCTTGATGCCCACCCCTTTGCCGTGAGCCATGGCCAAAAGCGGCGCATTGCCATAGGCGCCATGCTTGCCGACAGGCGGCCGGTGTTGTTGATGGACGAACCGACTTCTGGCCAAGACGCCGCTGCATTAATGGAGTTGTTTGAGCTGATCGATGAACGGTCAAAAGAAGGCAATGCGTTTTTTATCGTAACCCATGACATGGAATTTGCGGCGGCAATGGCTGACTCGGTTATTTTAATCAAAGATGGAAAACTGACCGGCAAATTTGCAGCAGCCGACGTTTGGAATGATGCCCGAATGCTTGCTTCCCATCACTTGGAGCCTCCTAAAGGAGTTGTGGACCGTGCGGCATCTTTTGCATGACATGAACCCTTCCGTAAAATTCATTGTGGTTGCTGTATCCATGCTGGCTTTGGCGTTTTTCTTCAACCCGTGGACGCCTTTGCTGTTTTGGATCGGTTTACTCATTATGCAGTTGATATTTAGCCAGATGAATTGGAAGCTATGGGCCCTGTTCATGCTGCCCTTTTCGCTTGGTGCTTTCGGCTATTTATGGACGACCGTGGTTTTTTCAGCAGTAACTGGCGGAACCGTCATCTGGTCGTTTGCTGGAATTGAAGTAACCGACGTGCAATGGAACCAAGCGCTGTCGCTGGCGTTTCGGGTCATGGCATTTTCGGCTTTGTCGCTGGCATTTGCATTAACGACCGATCCGGTTCGCTTTATCATGAGCTTGATGCAGCAGTTGAAGCTGTCGCCTAAGCTTGCTTATGGGGTGATGGTCGGCTATCAATTTCTTCCCGTGTTAAAAGATGAATTTGTCCAAATCCAGCAAGCTCACCGACTTCGTGGCTTTGTTGCTGAAGTCCAGTGGTGGCAGCGGCTGCTTGCACTACGCCGCCTGCTCATTCCAATGCTTGCCGGCGCTGTCCGGAAAGCTGAACGCGCTGCCTTTGCAATGGAAGCACGCGGCTTTACAGGCGAAGCCAGGTCCGTATTTTATTGCCCAGTGCCGGTTGGTCGAATAGATTTTATGATGAGTGCTGTATTTTTGGCTCTGCTTGTCGTCAGTTGTCTTGGTGGATTATGGTTGAGCGGTAAATGAAAGCTGTCCGTGCTTGGGGACAGCTTTTCGTTAGGCCAAAAGCATTCAATCCATATGGCTTTGCAGGTTTCTTCAACTTAATTACCATTTAATTGGATATACTTTCCGGATTGGGCTTAATACTTTCCAAAACAGGACAAATACTTTCCATTTTCCCATAAATACTTTCCAAATAGCCTGGAATACTTTCCAACATATAATTTATAAGCAATTTTAAAAAGCATTGGCAAAGTGCCGATGCTTTTTAAATAAATTCCACCGTTTTCCATATAGAATCGATGCTGCTTTATTCTTTATTCAGCTGAATCTTTTGTTTGTCTAATCAAGCAGCCATTTGATCTTTTCCATATTGGAATTCAAAGGTATACCAGCGTTGATCTAAATCCATTTTTCTAGCTGGTTTCTGAAATTCCGAAAAAGTTTTTGGCCATTTAACGCTTATAACAACATTTCTTTTGCCTTCGGTTCCGGCTGTTTTGTGAACATCAGCTGGACATCAAAAGCTTCTGAACTTGTAATTTGAGAAATTTAAGAAACTCATTTGCCAATTCTTCTATTAACAAGAGGTTCTTCACCTTAAAAGAAGTATGGTTCCTTAGTGTATTTGAGAAAGAAACTCTTTAAATCGCTCAGCTTCAGGCAGGTTTTCCACTTTTTTGGCCTTTACTTTCAACTTGGTCAGAATAGCCTTGAGCATCTGGAACATTTCTTCCCGCAGCCATAATTCTTTTGGCAACATGCTGATGCGGTTAACCAATTCATTTAATCCGAACTGTGCATTTTCAAAAGCATTCCGATTTTCAAAAAGCTCCTGATTCAGTACCATGCCTGTTTTATGGTCGAGCGCCACCGCCATATAAGGGAAATACGGACGCGCTCCAGCTGATGGCTGGATTGGCATATCCACATAAAACAAGTCAAACTCTATTTGGCTGTCCATTATTGGATGCTTACTAGCCTGTTTTACCACTAAATCCGGTACAATTTGCGGAATCTCCAATGGCAGTGTCTTTTCTTGAAAAAAAGTCTCCTTAGGCATCATTTCAGTTTCCCAAACGTGTCCTTGAGCTGTTTTCTTCGCTGCTCGTATCAAGATTTGGTTATCTAATCCAAAAGCAGGAATTTCAGTACCTCGTTCTACCATCCCGAGCACTGACAAAGTCTGCTCGATTGCCATTATGATGTAGCGAGCTTCTTCCTCGTCAATTGACCACGGATAACTTCCTGGAACCATGCTGCGGAATTCCGGCCATTGCTTTTTACCTCTGAACGGAATGCCATGAGCTTTTAAAAACATATAATCTTCACTTTCCAGTTCATCCCTATCAACAAACGACATTAAGATACTGCGCTGCTGGAAGACAATGTCCTGCAAGGGTGTTTTTTGTTCCATCGCGAGCCGTAAGCTATTCAGTCCTTCATTGCCAATATAAATTGCCAACCCGAATTCTTGTCCAGCTCCGCCTAATACACTAATAAATAAGCGTTCTTCGTTTTCCAACGCAGCGTGGATACTCGGTACCTTGGCTAGGTTCCAACTTCTTTTCCAGCACAATATCATGTTCCCAATCGTCCCCGAAATCGTACGTATAAAGCATCTGGTCTTTTTCTACAGTAAACCAATCCTTTAAAAATTCCTTTCCTTCATCTAACGCATCCATTGTGTATATACCAAACTCTTCTTCAGTCCTACTAATTTCAACATTCGACACTTTTCTTCCATTCGCCTTTATCACATTCAACATAGGCAAATGGCTGTCCGTCCAGCCAAATGACGACTGCAGCACGTAATGGAAATCATAAAACGACATTTCGCTGTCCACTTGCAATCTTCGCCAAACCGGTGGCTTTACATCTTTTAACGTCACTTTAAATTGATAAATCATCATAACACTTCAATTTAGTTATCTCTTTAAGTGTAGCTGTTTAAGCGGTTAGCTTCAAAGAGAAATTCGCTGCTATTTTTTCTTGTTTGCTTGTTTTTATTTTTATAGAAATCCTTATGTAAAAAACTACATTTATTCTTTTTATACAAATTTAACTTGCTATTTTTTGAATTATGACTTAAAAGCTGCGTATTACGACAATCGAATGCTGAATTACGACGTACTTGATTCAAGTTACGACGAACACGAATCAAATTACGACAAACAGCAGCAACATCAAATTTTCACCAAAAAAAAGAGAGCCTTTTCAGCTCTCTCTTGTTCCGTATGTGATTTCGTCCTCATCTTGGACGTTAACCCCGTTGTCGATATGGACGACAGTCCGTACGATTAATTTAGCATTGGCCGAATCGATTAACCACCGATCATCCGGCATGATTTCAAATTGCCGCATGATGGTTTCTTTTGACTTGACCGATCCCGCAAATTCGATCGACTGTTTGCCGACCACGGTTTCGATATAATCGAAATCGCTGTCTTCCCGGTAATCTTCAACCAGCTTAATGACTTTTAATTCAACAAATTCGACGTCTTGGTCGCCCTCCCCGCCTTTGAAATAAATGGTGCCATTTAATGTTTCGCCTTCTTCAAGATGCGGCCTCTCGATGACGGTTTCAACTTTTAGTGAACCGAAACCAATCGTCGACAAAAATCCTTTAAAATTCATAAATTGACTACCTCCAGTAATGAATATACATCCTTTACCACATGGCCTGCTGCTTTAAACCGTTAAAGCAGCTCCGTGTAATCGTAATGATTTTCCAGATTTGTTTCGTGTTTGTTGTACCGGCGTTTAAAGAGTTTGTAGAAATGGGCTACCAGTACTTTGACCAGTGCATAAGCCGGGATCCCGAAAATAACTCCTACAAGTCCGAATAACGAACCGGCTGTCAAAAGCACAAAAATGATGGTGATCGGATGGATGAACATCGTTTTCCCCATCACTTGCGGGGATATGATATTGCTTTCCAAAATCTGGACGACAGTCCAAACAATCCCGACTTTTACCAGCATGAAAGGCGATATGACGATACCGACAATTGCAGCCGGCGCAAAAGCGATCGCCGGGCCAATATATGGCACGATGCTTGTGACCCCTGCAAGAAATCCAAATAACAGCGCATAGTCCAAGCCGATGATCAAGAAGCCGATATAGACCATAACGCCGATAAATGCTCCAACGATCAATTTCCCTTGAATATAAGCGCCGATTTGCTTGTCGGCTTCTTGGAATACGGTACGCGTATCTTCACGCATGCGAGGAGGCAGCGCTTTTATAATGGTTTCTGGAAATCTTTCGCCGTCTTTCAGCAAATAAAACAAAATGAACGGAACAACGACGATTGACAATAATACACCCGTAACTGTGGAAATAAATCCGGTGATCCCCGCTAGCACAGTGGTTGCCGTTGTTTCGAATGTTTGGTTGATGGTATCTGGCAAAGTTGTCAGCAATTCTTCGATGTTAAAGTTTGAATTGACGTAGTATTCGCCCACATACGAGTTATTGCTCAAAAAATCATGGAAGTCCGTCAGCAATTGCATAAAATAGGTTGGAAATTCCATAATCAAGGTCTGCGTCTGCGTTCTAAGGAACGGATACACCAATACGATTAGAAGCGCCAGCAATCCCGACACGCCAACGAAGATAATGACAATGCCCCAAATGCGTGTAACTTTCATGCCTTCCAGCAGGCGAAGAACCGGCCGCAGCAAGTAGTACAAAACAAGCGCCAAAATAACCGGCAAGACGATTGTTTTCATAAATACGAGCAGCGGATTGAAGATGAACGACACTTCCCTGAAGATGAAAATGACCAGCCCGATGAGCAACAATGCGATCAAGGTGAACAGCGTATTCGTCCCGCCAAGGAAACGGACAAAATTTGTTGAGAAAAAAGATGTTTTTTCCGGCTCCAATTCCTCTCCTACTTTCTGTATCTGTTGTAACTGCCTTTTAAGTTTATCATATTATCTGACTTTTTATTCAAGCGGTTGTGACAAAAATTCGCTCAATGCTTGCTTGTTTTGTTCCACGTCCATCTCAATGACCGAACCGGCATGGGAATACGAACCGAACGAATAACTGTCTTTTACAGGAAGCGTCAAGCGCTCCACTTCCGTGCCGCCGCTTGTCGCAATGCTCGTCGCCATTTTGATTTGGTCGCTCATGGGCATATCGGTTTGGATATACCCTTGAGCCGCTCCGGCAAGTTTCGGGTATTTCGGAATGGCCGTTACCGACAACAACTCATCTTTCATTGCCGCCATTACTTGCTGTTGGCGGCGAACCCGTCCAAAGTCGCCTTCTTCGTCGGCGCGGAAACGGGCATAGCCCAGAAGCTCTTTTCCGTTCAAGTTTTGAACACCCGGTGTTAATTTGACGCCAATGTTTTTCGACATTTCTTTTTCGACGTCAATTTCAACTCCATTTGGTGCAGCGATATCTACTAGTTTTTCGAAACTTTTAAAATCGATTAACGCGAAATGGTGGATTTCCACGCCGAACATGCCGCGAAGTGTATCGGCCAACAAATCAATGCCGCCTTCCATTCCGCCTTCTTTTTCCCCTAAATAATAGGCTGTGTTTAATTTATAAGATTGATAACCAGGAATTTCTGCATAAATATCACGCATAAATGAGGCCACTTTTACTTCATCTGTTTCTTTATTGTGCGAGACGAGCATCATCGTATCCGTACGTGATGTTTCTTCTCCGCGGGCATCGACCCCGAGCACGAGAATGTTTTCAAAGCCTTTTTCTTCCGGATCTCCCGCAAAATCGATGGTCGGCAATTCTTCTGTTTGTTCTTCTGCAAGTTTGTGTCCGCTTTGGAATTGCATATAGACATATGCCCCCGCTGCTATCACCCCTATGAAAAGCAAGAAAAGAATTCCACGCAAACGGATTCTCCTTTTCTTGCGGCGCTTTCTTGTGGCTGGCTGTTCTGTTTCCATGTTCATCTACATTCCTTTCTCGGCTTTCTATCGCATAAGACGCTTTTGTGCGAAAAGAAGTTTCTGCATTTATTATAAAACATTTTGTTTGTCGTAAAACTACGGGAATGATAAAATTCTTCTAATATGTGCGAGAGGAGAAAACTACTATGACTGAAAAAGCGACATTCGCAGGCGGCTGCTTTTGGTGCATGGTCAAACCATTCGACCAGTTTGATGGCATCGAACGCGTTGTTTCCGGCTATACCGGCGGACACGTGGAAAACCCGACATACGAGCAAGTCAAAACAGGCACTACCGGCCACTTGGAAGTGGTGGAAATTACATTCCAACCGGAGGTATTTGCTTACGAACAACTGTTAGAGATTTTCTGGCAGCAAATCGATCCGACTGACAACGAAGGCCAGTTCCAAGACCGTGGGACCCAATATCGTCCTGCTATTTTCGTACATAACGAAAAGCAGCGTGAACTTGCGGAAAAATCCAAACATGACCATGCAGCAAGCGGCAGATTCTCAAAGCCGATCGTGACAGAAATTCTCGATGCCGCGCACTTTTACGAAGCGGAAGACTATCACCAAGACTTTTACAAAAAAAGCCCGGATGAATATAAAGAAGACGTTGAAAAATCCGGCCGCCTGGAATTCATTGCAGAAACATGGGACAAAGTTGACGCTTAACGCGTCAGCTTTTTTTATTTCTTAGGCTTCGGCGTTACAGTGCCGCCTCCGCTTTTCTTCATGTCCAGACTCCAGTGCCTAGCTCTTCGGGTCATAAGCCATCCCGGCTGCGTGGCAAAGACCGCCGCTTCGCCGGTTTGTCTTATGCCTGTCAAAGCTAAACAGGCACTTCCGCTTTTCTTCATGTCCAGACTTCGGCGCCCAGCTCCTCGAGGTCGCGGTCTGCCTTGCTAGCAATGGCAAAGTACGCCATAACTTTTAAGCCCTCCAGCGCTTGTCGAAGCTTGAGTGGGCGCCTCCGCTTTTCTTACTTCCCCACGATTTCGATCAGCTCGGTTAGTTTCCGGATCTCATAAGTTGGTTGGATGTTAGTTTCGTTTGGTTTGCCGTTTGGATTGAACCAGCACGTGTCGATGCCATAATCAGACCCGCCTTTAATATCGGATGCGAGCGAGTCGCCGACCATTAAGACATGTTCTTTTCCAGCCAGCTGCATCTCGGCAAAAGCATAATCAAAAATTCCAGTCTGCGGCTTTTGAAAGCCGGTTTCTTCAGAAACAATAATATGTTCAAACATGCCGGCGAGAGGTGAACCTTCAATACGAGCATGCTGCACTTCAGTAAAGCCGTTGGTGATGATTGCCAACCGGCAAAAATCCAGCGTTTGGCACAGTTCTTCAGCACCCGGCATTAAATGGGCTTCCCGCCCTAAATTATGAAGATAAGAAGAGCTAAACAAACCGGCATCCGTTTCCAGTTCGTGCTCGGTGAACAGCCGCTTAAAGCGTTTAATCCCAAGCTCCCTTAACTTAATTTCGCCTCTTTCCAAATCTTCCCACAAGCTTTGGCTAATTTTCCGGTAGCTTTCATGGTAATCCGCCATTCCTGCCGGCATTTTATACTCCATAAAAGTATTATGTAAAGCATTTAACTCCGATTGGCGAAAATCAAACAAAGTGTCGTCCACATCGAAAAATACCGTATTATAAGCTGTCATAAAACTCCCCCCTTTCCATCATCTAATTTCTTGAAATCGCAAATCCACAATTAAATCGCTAAAATTGCTGAATTATTTTTTAACTTTTTTAAAGATAAACCTGGCACTTCATTTTTTCTCAGTTGCTCAGCATAAGCAAAAGAGCGAACCCTTCTTATTTTATCTTACTTTTATCATTAATGTCACAAAAATATTATTTTCAAATAAATAGTTGACAGAAAATTTTGTTTCTTTAAAATAAAGTGTACCAAACTGTATGTGTGATTAATTGATCTTATGAGAAGCGGAGGAGTCCCAGTGAGTTTGATTGATTCAGTTGATCCCTTAGTAATGCAGCTTGTCGTGGTTCCGCTAATTGCGATTAGTTTTGGTGTCGCCGCCGCTGCAATTTCAAAAAAAGTTTACATAGGTCCCTTAATAACTTTAGTTTTAGTAGTATCGTATAACAATTGGTATTTCCCGCATTCCTTTCCAAGTTCGAAACTTACTTTTCCGCTTGTCTTTTCTTGGTGTGTAATGTATCCGTTGGTTTCATTGTTCTTATCGTGGGTTTTGATCTTGCAATTCAAAGCCATTAAAAATTTTATCTGCCATATGACCAAGGAAAAATGTTTCCAGTCAAAATAAGAAAGCGCTGCGTTATTGCAGTGCTTTTCTTATTGCCGTTTTTGATGCAGCAAAAACGTAAAAACACTCAATAACACAATAAATACCAAGAGCACGCCAAGCGATATGTCATGGTTGCCGAATTTGTCGTAAGACATGCCGATTGCTACAGGCATCACACCTGATATGACGTATCCGCCAAATTGGATCATGGATGCCCAGCTGTTTACGCCTTCAGCAGTCGAGTTTTCATCGAGCGGCATCAACAGCGCGATCGGAAACAATCCACCCAGTGTGAGACCCAGGCATGCCGCCGCTATCCATATAAATGAAAGGTTGCCAAACAGCAGCAACAAGATTCCCACTAAACCAAATGCCAAACTGACGCCAGTCCAAAGCGTCCGGCTCGGAAATTTTTCTAATAGAAGCGGAATTGATAAGTTGCCGCCTAATTGCACGGCGGACATGACGGTCAAGAGAGCACTTGCTGTGAGCACAGACATTCCCTTCTCCATCGCAATCGGTGCAAGCCAAGTAATAAGCGAGAAAAACAAAGCGGACTGAAAGCCAAAAAAGAGCAGCATATACCACGCCCGTTTGTTTTTCCACGGCGACTTGCCCCCTGCCTCCACGATTTCAGTTTCCATGACCGGCTGCTCCGGCTGTTTAACACGAAGCCAGAGCCAAATTCCCGCTATCGCCAACACGCTCCAGCTTGCCAGCGCGAACGGCCAATCTGCCCAGACATAAAAGACTCCCGTCAATCCAGCGGCGAGCGTTGCACCCAGTCCCAGCCCAAACGAATAAACGCCGATTAGCGACGCTGTCCGTGTTGGAAAATTTTGTTTGATCATCGCGGAAATCAACGGACCCATAATGGCAATCACAAGTCCTATAAAAAAGGCGCTTGCCATTAGCACAAAATAGGACGGGACAAGGCCGCGCAATAACGTGAACACTCCGATGCCAACGAGCAATAGCGTGACCGAGCGTTTGATGCCGAATAACCGGTTGAACGAAACGGCAAAAGGTGCAAACAGCCCCATGCAAAAAACCGGTACCGATGTCAACAAACTGACTTCGCTGTTCGTTAAGGAAAGGTCTTGCCGCATCGCTTCCAGCAGCGGACCGATGGACGAAATAGCGGGCCGCAAGTTAAGCGAGATAACAAAAATCGCCGCTGCCATTAAACTGAGCATCGATTTTTTTTGAAGATTTGGCACGGAGTTCTCCCTCTTTTCCAGAAAAAATTTCTTTCTTTTGAAATGAATCTTTTCTGCAAGAACACAAACTTGTGTTCCCTGCAAGATTTTATTAAGATTAAGGTGTGAAAGGCGGGTCAACCGATGAAATTGATTAATTGGAGCTACGCAAAACGTTACAATATAAAAGCCGTGTTCGATGAATTTCCGCACGTCATAGTGCTGTTTCGCCAAATAGGAGGCTATTATTTTATTTTTTCCATGAAAGGCTTGACGCCGGAACATATTCCGACACGCAAAGATTATGTCCGAATGGAATACTTGCTGAACAAAGACCTCGGCATGCTGGAAGCTTATAAAGAAAGAAAATATAAATAACCGTGCTGAACTTTTTAAGTTTATCCCAGAGTGCGCCTCAAAGCTATCGATTTCAATGGGTTTCGTGGTATACTCTTCTTATTGTGAAATTTAGGAGGTACGTAAAATGATAGCAGTAAACGATGTAAGTCTACGCTTTGGCGACCGTAAGCTTTTTGAAGACGTCAATATCCAATTTAACCCGGGCAATTGCTACGGTTTGATCGGCGCGAATGGTGCAGGAAAATCGACATTTATCAAAATCTTGTCTGGTGATTTGGAAGCTCAATCTGGAAACGTCTATATGGGTTCTGGTGAGCGTTTGGCCGTATTAAAACAGGATCACTTTGAATACGAGGAGCACGCTGTCCTTGATACCGTTATCATGGGGCATAAAAAATTATACGAAATCATGTCCGAAAAAAATGCCATCTACATGAAAGAAGACTTCAGTGATGAAGACGGCATGCGTGCAGCTGAACTTGAAGGCGAATTCGCTGAACTCAACGGTTGGGAAGCTGAATCAGAAGCCGCGATTTTGCTGCAAGGCCTTGGCATTTCCGAAGACCTTCACGCTAAAAAAATGGCTGAACTTTCCGGTTCAGATAAAGTGAAAGTGTTGCTGGCCCAAGCGCTATTCGGCAAACCGGACGTTCTTTTGCTCGATGAGCCGACCAACCACTTGGACTTGAAAGCGATTCAATGGCTGGAAGAGTTCTTGATCAACTTCGATAACACCGTCATCGTTGTATCGCATGACCGCCACTTTTTGAATAAAGTATGTACGCATATTGCGGATTTAGACTTCGGTAAAATCCAGCTTTATGTCGGCAACTATGATTTCTGGTACGAGTCCAGCCAATTGGCAACGCGTTTGGCAAGTGACCAAAACTCGAAAAAAGAAGAAAAGATCAAAGAGCTTCAAGCATTTATCGCCCGTTTCTCCGCGAACGCTTCCAAGTCGAAGCAAGCAACGTCACGGAAAAAAATGCTGGATAAAATTGAGCTTGACGATATCCGTCCTTCTTCCCGTAAATACCCGTTCGTCAACTTTACTGTTGGGCGCGAAATCGGCAACGATGTGTTGACCGTCAAAGATGTCAGCCAAAAAGTGGATGGCAATCTTTTGTTGAACAACCTCAACTTTAATTTGAACAAAGACGACAAAATCGTTTTGATCGGCGATCCGCTTGCAAAATCAGCGCTTCTTCGCATTTTGGCAGAAGAAGACGAGCCGGCAACCGGTTCAATCCGCTGGGGCGTTACGACGTCGCGCGCGTACTTGCCGATCGACAACACGGCTTATTTTGAAGGCAGCGAGCTTTCTTTAGTAGATTGGCTGCGCCAGTATTCACCAGAAGACGAAAGTGAAACTTTCCTTCGCGGCTTCCTTGGCAGAATGTTGTTCTCCGGCGAAGAAGTGAAAAAGAAACCTTCTGTTTTATCCGGCGGCGAAAAAGTGCGCTGCATGCTGTCCAAAATGATGTTGTCGCATGCCAACGTCTTGTTGCTCGATGAGCCGACCAACCACTTGGATTTGGAATCGATTCAAGCACTTAACAACGGCATGATCGCATTCAAAGGCGCCATGGTCTTCACTTCCCATGACCATCAGTTTATCCAGACTGTTGCAAACCGCGTCATCGAAATCCGTGAAGACGGTTCGATTCTCGATAAGCAATTGAGCTACGATGAATTTTTGGAATGGAAAGAGACGCAAGGCATCACAAACTAATCAAAATGCGAACTCCCGTACACTTTTTGAGTGTACGGGAGTTTTTTTTATAGGTGAAAATGGATTTATTTGCGGCAAAAGCGAGATTGTTTGCGGAATTCCGGCGTTTATTTGCAGATTTTTTGAGTTTATTTGCAGAATAAATAAGTTTGTTTGCAGAATCTGCGGTTTTATTTGCAGAATCAGTTTTTCGCCTATACATTTATGGAAGTTTCTACAAAAAAGCCACGGCGCCTTCGCCGTGGCTTTTTTTTATTTCAAGAAACGTTTTACTAAACGGCCAGCTGGCAACTTGGATGCAAATTTGCTTCCTGAACTGGAAATGCCTCTGACAACGCTCAGCAATTCTTCATCTCCAGCCCAATGTTCTTCAATGATTTCAGCTGGGAATTTGTTCAACAGCGTGTTGATGATAAATACGGCAACGACGACATCGTCTGCAAATCCCCCTGGGCCGACAATGATTTCCGGCAAGAAATCGAGCGGTGCGATATAGTACAAGATCCCGGCGCCGACCAAGCCTTTGCTTTTTGCATCAATGCGGCTGTCTAGCATCATTTTTGTTAATAAATGAAACAAATCCGGTGCAAACAACACGTATTTCCCTATTTTGCCGACAGAACCTTTGTTGTCAAACCATTTTTGTACTTTGTGTCGCAGCTTCTGGTAAAAATCTTGCTGCTCTTGCTGGCTCGGCAGCGGTTTAGCCAAATATTCGTTTGCCATGTGAAATCCCCCTTCGAATCTTCTATGTGTTCGCAATAACTTTTTTTGCCAAAGCTTATTTACAAAAGTTTGCTGCTGTTAGAAATCCATCGTGATGTTTGTGGCAATGCGTTCTTTGCCGGCTTTTCCTTGGACGATGGTGAAATTCACTTGCTGGCCTGGCAGTAGGATTTCCAAATCCATATTGATGTTGATTTTTTCGACAAAAAACAATTCGCCGTCATCGCCTTCGATATAGCCGGTCCCTTTGTCTTCATCAAATGACTTTACAGTTCCTCTTCCATTCATCCATCAAACCTCCAGTGCAATCTTACATGTGCTCTTTACCTTATACCCTATATGTTCCGTTCACGAAACGTTTAGAAAGACACGCAAAAAAAGTGCAGCCTTTCTTTTAAGCATAAAAGAAAGGCTGCACTTCCACATAGACATCTTGCCCTTTAATTCA
Source organism: Planococcus sp. YIM B11945 (assembly GCF_050864155.1). NCBI lineage: Bacteria > Bacillati > Bacillota > Bacilli > Caryophanales > Caryophanaceae > Planococcus > Planococcus sp. YIM B11945. The sequence continues at coordinate 16,788 of NZ_JBOZWR010000002.1, forward strand.
ATTTACACCGACTGCAGAGAAAGCAGCTTTGACGCTTGCCACTTCCGGGCTCGACGCACCGTAAAGGTCCGTTGCCGCTTGAATCGTCGTCGCACGGAAGTGGCTGTAATTTGAATTCGGCGTCAAGTATTGAGTCAAGACGCGGTAGTAGATTTTCTCAGCTTTCGCCATGCCAATGCCAGTCACCGTTACGCCGTAATGCGTGCCTCCATTGACCAACAAGTATGCGGCTTTATTGCTAATGCCGGAGTTGTAATGGACGCCGCCGTTATCGCCTGTTCCCGTATAGCGTTTCGAGTAATGATCAGGATCGCCGTTTAACGTAGGGTTTGCCATGGAACGAAGCGCATCCCCAGAAACACTCGGTGTGTAAATGTCTTCACCAATGAGCCAGTCCGGCTTCACGTTTACTTTGTATTCCACAAATGTACCGAAAATATCTGATATAGATTCGTTGATAGCGCCGGATTCGTTTTGGTAAATCAAATCTGCTGTTGTATCCGTTACCGCATGCGTCAATTCGTGGGCAATGACGTCAAGCCCGCCTGATAACGGAATAAATGTCGAACCGTCGCCATCGCCATAAACCATTTGCGAGCCGTTCCAGAACGCATTGTTGTAATTTTTCCCGTAATGGACCGTCGAGATTAATTGCGCACCTTTGTTATCATAGCTGTTTCGGTTATGGGTATTTTTATAATAGTCAAACGTTTTTCCGGCATAGACATGAGCATCCACTGCTGCACCGTCGTAAGCAGCATTGTAGACATTGTCGGCATCGAGCCATAATGTGCCGGGAATCCGGGTGCCGTTAGAGGCATTGTAAGTAAAAATGCCATTTCCACGCGTCTTGTCCACCAAATAAGATCCTTTGCTGCTGACAACGGTATTGACCGATTTTGCATCACCCAATACGCCGCGGCCAGTCGCAACGGAATTGGTGCCGGTTGGTGCCGTTACAGCAGAAGGAGCTGACGCCGCTTCATGGATTTGGTTGAATGCTTCCAAAACCTCGCCAGTTTGGGCATCGACAAAGTATTGGTAGTTGCCGGGCTCTGGGTACAAGAACTCAAGCTCCGTGCTAAATGCATAGTGGGCTTGTCCATCTTTCACGAAGACAACCAGTTCGGGCCCTTGCTGATGGTCCAATTCAGGAGTTCCCCCTATTTTATTGGCAAGATCGCTTAACGCGATGGAAGTTGCTTTGGAAGCTTTCAATTTTGCGCCTTTTTTCAAGTTTTTATTCGCGAACAATTCGGGAGCCATTTCGCCGGACACCGAGGTCAGCACACCGTCCTTATCAACGTGTGCAGAAACGACCGAACCGAATACCGGAACACCGTTATACGTTTGCTGCAATTTCACATTGGTAAACCCTAACTCATCTTTTGATTCGCTGAGCACTTCAAATTCTGCCGCAGCTCCTTTGCCGATTTTATAGCGTGCTTGTTTATTTTCCAAATAGTCCACCACAATTCCAGAAGCTGACTTGTTCGAAGGAATCGTCAATTTCCCTACGACAAAGTCGGCCGACTGGTTTTGTTGATTGACATGCACTTTTTCCGATACAGCAAGATTAGGTGCTGCATAAACGGAAGATGAAGCTGCGGATAATGCAAGTGCTGCTGCTAAACTAAGGCTAAGGACATTTTTCTTTTTCAATTAGGTTCACTCCTTTAGTGTGCCGTCGGTGTCTGACGGTTTATTAAAGAATAACTGTTTCATAATTCCGAATAAATAGGCTTCTCTGGCTGTTTTTGGAAAATATAAAATAAGTGGATTGATGTACCTAAATTTAAGTTTTCAAAATATTTAATCATTAGGCAGGCTTTCACGCCTAGTCCATAACATTTTTTTGCTTGGTTTTAGTATTTTGGCAAAAAAAAGAACCGTCCATTTCTGAACGGTTCTTGGAGATTAAACTTTAGTTACATTTGTAGCTTGAGGTCCGCGGTTGCCTTCCTCTACTTCAAATTCTACTTTTTGTCCCTCATCAAGCGTTTTAAAGCCGTCGCCTTGAATCGCTGAGAAGTGAACGAATACGTCATCTCCGCCTTCAACTTCGATAAACCCGAAACCTTTTTCTGAGTTAAACCATTTTACTGTACCTTGTTGCATTTAAAAACCTCCTGTAAAAAAATTTGCAATATGGAATTTCATAAAAAAATTCACATATTCAAAAAAGTACCATCACTTGCTGATCACTTTTTTGAATAGGTGAATAGCTGTTTCTGGTGCATTCTTTAGTTCTTAGGACTAGTATATCAATTTTTCATAAAAAGTCAAATTAATCTAAAAACTTATTAATATTTTTCGCATTCTTAATATTCTTATGCAAAAATAGGTGTAACGCCTCACCTTTCTTCTAATTTTACCCTTACCCTTTTTAAAATTAATCTAAACTCACTATCAATTTTACAAAAAATTCTGATACTTGTCTATAATTATTTTAAATTTTTTCTTATAACCTGCAAGTTTGTATTGCCTCTTCCTTTCCCGTAAAATGAGAGCTATAAAAGCATTTAATGAAACTTTTGCTTAGTTTAAACGTATAAATGAATAGCAATGAAGGAGGTCCTATTCATGAAGCCATTTGAAAAATTTGTCATGCGGCAAACCATTTCGTTGCCTTTAATGACAGCGGTCTTCCCTGTCCTTTATTTAGGTGCGGAAATCGGGATTATTGCTTCAGGGGCTGTGGCTGCAGGCACGTATCTTGCGAGCAACTCTACGATCAAACGCGTTCAGTTTTCCTCCGATTCAAAAAGAAATGGCATGACGCGGAGCGAATATAAACATATACAGCTTCAAGTAAAAGAAGCCAAATCAAAAATTAAACAATTGCAAGGCCAGTATTACCGGGTCCGGTCGCTTTCTTATTACAAGCAAATCCGGGAAATGGTGCGGCTCGCACAGAAAATCGTTTCACACGTCCAAGAAAACCCGAGAAAATTTTATTTGGCAGAGGGGTTCTTTTACTCGCATTTGGATTCCGCTCTCGAATTGACCGAAAAATATACCATGCTTGTCGGTCAGCCGCTGCGAGACAAAGAACTGAAAGTGGCGCTCCAAGATACCCGGCAGACGCTCGGTTCCATGACAAGCGTCATGGAAAAAGACTTGAAAAAAGTGCTGTCCACCGACGTAGAGCAGCTGAAAATGGAATTGGAATACGCTCGAATGTCCGTAGAAAAACAAAATCGCCAAGCGTTGCCGGAACCGCCCCAATCAGACAGTGAAGGAGACATGGATGATGACACAAGAAAATCGCTCCACTCAAAGTGAATTAGATGATTTGCTCGGCTCCCCTTTTGGGATTGACCTTACCAAACAAGAAACCGCTGTAACGACACCGGAAAACGGCCGTCCGGTCGCCTTGATGGATCGTTTAACAAAAGAAGAACAAGAAAAAGCGCGCATGTTGGCGAAACAAATTCCAGCTGGCAATTACGAGGCCATTTTGACTTATGGCGCCAACGCACAAAATCAGCTGAGCCAGTTTTCCCATAAAATGCTTGACCATGTGCAATCCAAAGACATCGGACCGGTCGGTGACGTTTTGCATGATTTAATGCGCAAATTGCAGGAAATGAATCCGGAAGAATTGTCACAGAGAAAGAAATCCGGTTTGCGGAAAATGTTTGCCAAAGCCAAATACTCCGTCCAAGAAATGATGACGAAATACCAAAAGCTCAGCACGCAAGTCGACCGAATCTCGATCCAGCTCGATCATTCCAAACGCGGTTTGTTGGAAGACGTGCAAATGCTCGAACAGCTGTATGAACAAAATAAAACCTATTTCCAAGCGCTGAACGTCTACATCGCAGCGGCTGAACTGAAACGCGATGAAATTATGGCCGAAACAATTCCAGCGCTCCGAAAAAAAGCGGAAGCCTCCAACGATCAAATGGCTTACCAAGAAGTAAACGATATGGCGCAATTTTTGGATCGTCTTGAAAAACGCCTTTACGATTTGCAGCTGTCTCGCCAAATCACGATCCAAAGCGCTCCGCAAATCCGGATGATCCAGCAAACCAACCAAACGCTTGCTGAGAAAATCCAATCGTCGATCATGACTTCCATCCCGCTTTGGAAAAATCAGATCGCCATTGCATTGACGTTAAACCGCCAGCTTAAAGCGGTGGAAGCCCAAAAGCAAGTGACTGCAACGACAAATGAGCTGCTTTTGAAAAACTCCGAGATGCTGAAAATGAACTCGATTGAAACGGCAAAAGAAAACGAGCGCGGCATTGTGGAAATCGAGACATTAAAACAAACGCAGGAAAACTTGTTAACAACTATTGAAGAAACTCTCCGCATCCAAGCGGAAGGCCGCCGCAACCGAAAAGCTGCGGAAGTAGAAATCGGCAAGATGGAAGAAGATTTAAAACAGCGCCTACTGGCCATCCATGATGACCGAGAAGGCAAAACAACCACTTATTAATCCAAAAAGGGCCCTGTGAAAAGCTTATCGCTTTTCACAGGGCCCCTTTGTCTGATCAAGCAGACTGAATCACCAAATGAAGCGTCCGTTTCAACAAACGCAGCGTTTGTTCCGCGAATTGCTCCAGTGAATCGGCACTGACGGATTTATTGCCGTACATCATCCGGTAAAAAGCCGCTTGCTCTTCGGTGATCTTGTCGCTGCTTAAAAACAAGTGAAGCACTTCAATGCCTTGCTTTTTTGCTTCCCCCACTGCATTTGCCGTGTCGACAATGCCATTTTCCGCGTAATTGTAAGCGGAAGGCTCGCCGTCAGAAAACACCAGCAAAAATCGGTGCTTCTCCGTCCGCTTTCTCAAACGATCCTCCATCCAGCGAATCGCAAACCCGTCGCGGTTGTCTTCATGGGCTTCCATCGAGGCGATTTCCAGTGCATGGTCGCGGTTTCCGTCTTCCATTTTATGCATCCATTCAAAATAATTCGGCTGGCTGCTGTCGCTCGCTTCGTAAGCATCTTCGTAGAACAACACGATTTCATGGGGCACATTCAACGCGCGGAGCACATCGTGGAACAATAACACCGCCTGCTTCGTTTCATCCAGCTTATCGATCATGGAAGCGGAGCCGTCAATCAACAAACAAAAAACCGCATCCAATTCTTTTGAAGGGGCTGATTTCCGGTAAAATGGCTTTGGCCGCTCTTCCACAAATAACGGCAGCAAGTTTTTAGACAAACGGCCGGCGTTCAAATTTTGCCGCACACTTTCCTGCCGCTGTGTCATCCGTTTTTTCAACTCTTTCAGCAAGGCGCGCACATAAGGCGCTTGCTTTTTGCGCCATTCCTCAATAACCATGCGGCTCTCGGGATTGGTCTGGATCCGGCTTTCGCTGTAGACGACGCGGTCATTGGCCGCCCCGAATTTGCCGTTCGCCGCTTTTGGCGCCCGGTCCATTTGCCGATCCTCTTGTTCGTTGTCTTCTTGGTGGTCGCCTTTCGAATCGCCGCGGACGGTTTGCTGGACATCGCCGTCGCCTTGGTCTTCCCGGCCCCCTTCTGATAATTGCGGATCACCGCGCTCAAGTTCATACTCCATCGCTGCCGCTTCCGAAAGCTCAGTTTCCCGATGCCACGATTCGAACCATTCTTCTATCGTTTTAATTTCCTCTTCGCCGTCTGCTTGTTCCGAATCGATGCCTTCGTGGTACCGAAACGGAGGCACTTTTTCCACCGATTCCCCGAACGTGTAATACGCCAGCACCATGTCTTCTTCGAGCAAGTATTCCAGGCGCATCATAACGGCATCCACCACTTTTGAGCTGTCCGCTGTCGACCTTGCATCAAAAAGATGGTTCCACAAATAGAATACCGGTTCCAGTGAATCTGATATCATGGCATCTTCCCCACGCAGCCGCAAATAAGCTGCATTCAAAAACGCATCCGCCAAAAAGCCTTTTTGGCGATTTTGCTGGAATTGCCCTTTGTGGTATTCGGTATACACCGATTCCCTCACGCCAAAAGCAGCCGCTGTTCCCGGCCGTTCTTTGATAACTTTTTCGCTCAAACGGAATTCTTCGGCACATAATATCAATTGTTCACGCAGTGATGGAAGCGGAGTATCTACCCGTTTAAACGCGCGCCACGCTTTTAAATCGAAGAAGCGCCAATAGCCCGCTCCCAATAAATATACATCCGACAAATAGCCGCTGCGTTCTATAGCTTTTGGACGGTGTTTCCAAAAGACGCTGATGGAAATTGCCGTTTCGGACGGCCTGACTTCCATTAATTTGCGTGTAGTCACTTTTAAGTAAGGCGCATTTGCCAGTGCCCCTGCCAGCACTTCCATTTGGTGCAGCATTTTTGTATCCAGCGTCTCGTTATTGAATTGAATAAATCGATTGACCGATGCCATCTGCTTCACCTACTTTTTCCAAGTATGGGCCAGGTCCATAAACAAGTTGCGTTCCGTTTCGTCTTCCAGTTTTTCCGCTATGGCGTACTGCACCGCGCGCAACGGTTCCATATGCAGCGACAAAGCCGTCGCATCAAGCAAACTGCGGATTGATGCTGCTTCTTCTGATAACAGCCCGTTTTCCACTTGCTTCATCAAATCGGCAGCAAGATCAAGCATGAATCCTTTCAACTCGCGCGGCGCTTCCGGAAATTCCCGGTCCCATAGCGCCGTCAGCTGAGCGCCCGTTAAATAAGGAATGGGGTAAGCGATAAAGCGGTTTTTCAGAGCTTCATTCATCGGCGTCGTGCCGATATAGCCTTCGTTGATTGCGGCAATCACGCCGAAATCCGGATGCGCTTTGATTACTTCTCCTGTAAACGGATTGGTCATCATGCGCCGGTGATCCAGTGCACTGTGTAAAATGGGCAAAGTTTCCGCTTTGGCCATGTTGATTTCGTCGATATACAAAAAATGGCCATTTTTCATCGCCGTTACGACCGGACCTTCCACAAATTCGATGGCACTTTGGCCATCCCGCTGTACAAGCGTTTTAAAGCCTAAAAGTGCTTCCGCATCCAAGTCAACTGAACAGTTGATGCTTTGCATCGGCTGCGAGAACGTCGCTGAAATGCTTTCGGCAAGTTTCGTCTTCCCTGATCCCGTTGGCCCTTTTAACAGTACAGGCTTGCGTAAAACAACCGCTGACAAAATGTCTTGCCACAAAAATGCGTCTGGCGCAATATAGCCGCCTTCGCCGATCAACAGATCAAATTCGCCATGCGCACGTGTTTTTCGCGCTTCGATTTCTTTATCAATTATGGTCATGCGCTTTCCTTCTTTCCATAGAAAAAACCGATGAGTCTCCATCGGCCATTTCCCTTTTTATTTGTAGCCTGCGCTTTTTTTTGTCTAGCTCGATCGCCTGCGCTTATCTTACTCGAAATAGGTCTTGTAAAAGCCGCCTACTTTGCCGGTGTTGTCCACGACAAAGATAAATTCTTCGGTTTCGTTTTTCACTTCATAAGATTTCCCCACAGTTAATACGTTTGAAACAAGAAATTTTGAAGCATTCGTGTGTGTACACGTTACCGTCTTACTTGTTTCTTTTGTTTTCCATTCATTATGAATCACAGTCCTCATCCTTTTCTGTCTGCCTCTTCATTTAGTATAAGGAAAAAATCCCGGAATATCAAACACCCTTATTTTCTAGCAATTTTATGGAAATAAAGATAACGTCCGATAAAAATTAACACTACAGCAGTCGACAAGCTTACCAGAAAAATCTGCAGGTTTCCTAATATCGACTCATAGGCATCTGGAAAAAGCCTTCCGATATTAAAGTAAATCAGCATCCAGATGCTGCCGGAGCTATAGGCAAAAAGCATATAACGAACGAATGGGTAGTGGTTTGCCCCTACTACATACGGCATTGCCCAGCGAATGCCAGGCAGGAAAAAACTTAACGAGATTGCCCAGTTTCCATGCTTCTCTAGAAATGCACTAAAGCGGTCAATCGGCTTTCTCAAGCGGGTTCGATTCAAACGAACGAGCAGCCGCTTTCCCCACACTCTTCCGATGCCATATGCGAACGTGTTGCTCGAAATCAATCCAAGATAGGCCGAAATATAAGCGTAAACAGGATGGAACGTATTGACCTCCGTCAATACCCCCGAAACTGCGGCCGCGATTTCATTGGGAATCGGCAAGCCAAATACCAAGAGCCAGTTGAACAAGAACATGCTGAAGTATCCGTATTTATCGACTAACTCCACTAAAAAGTCCAAACTCATCGTCTCAACCGCCTTCGGCATTGCATCATTCATATCTTAATCATGACAAAAAAAGAGCATCCCTGCAAATGCAGAGATGCTCGAAAATTTAATTCTTAAGACTCAAGAAGCAAGTCTTCTGGGTTTTCGATTAATTCTTTCACCATTTTCAAGAAGCCAACTGAATCGCTGCCATCAATAACGCGGTGGTCGTATGAAAGCGCCACATACATCATCGGACGGATTTCGATTGAATCTCCAATCGCAACGGGACGTTTTTGGATTGTGTGCATGCCCAAGATTCCAACTTGTGTGCCATTCAAAATCGGTGTAGACATTAAAGATCCAAATACACCACCGTTAGTGATCGTGAATGAACCGCCTGTCATGTCAGCGATTGACAATTTTTTGTCGCGCGCTTTTTTAGCAAGATCTGCGATGCTTGCTTCAATTTCAGCGAAGTTTTTCTTGTCAGTATCGCGAACGATTGGCACTACCAAGCCTTCTTCTGTTGAAACGGCAACACCTACATCGTAGAACTGTTTTAGCAAGACATCAGTGCCATCAAGTTCAGCGTTTACGTATGGGTATTTTTTAAGAGCAGCAGTAACGGCTTTTGTGAAGAACGACATAAAGCCGAGGCGCGTTCCGTCATGGTCTTGTTGGAATTTGTCTTTTTTGCGGCTGCGAAGTGCCATTACATTGGTCATGTCAATTTCGTTGAACGTTGTCAACATCGCTGTTGCTTGCTTTACTTCCAACAAACGTTTCGCAATGGTTTGGCGGCGTCTTGACATTTTTTCGCGGACAATGCGGCCGTTTTCTTCATCCGAAGAAGGAGCAGCAGCTTTTGGCGCCTCAGTTTTTGCAGGAGTACTTGCAGCCGCCGGTTTTGAACCGTGAGCTTCTACGTCTTGCACGCGGACGCGGCCCATTGGGTCAACTGGTGAAATCGCTGCAAGGTCGATGCCTTTTTCGCGCGCTAATTTGCGGGCTGCTGGGCTTGCAATTGTGCGGTCAGAAGATGTTTGTTCTTCGACTGCAGGATCTTTTCCAACAGGTTCCATTGTTGTTGGGGCTGTAGCTGTCGTAGCTGTTGCTTTAGCAGTTGGAGCTTCGGGTGCCGGAGCTGAACTAGGTGCAGATCCTGAGCCTGAACCAACGATGGCAATAACTTGCCCAACTTCTACCGTGTCGCCTTCTTGTGCCAAGTGTTCTTGTACAACACCTGCTTCTTCTGAAATGACTTCAACGTTTACTTTATCTGTTTCCAGTTCAACGATGAATTCGCCTTTTTCAACTGTTTCGCCTGGTTGCTTTAACCACTGAGCGATCGTTCCTTCTGTAATCGATTCCGCTAATTCAGGTACTTTAATTTCTGCCACAAAAAATTCCTCCTTAGGTTAACACACTTCCACACCCGCTGTTTCCCCGCTAAAAAGCAGGAAAACACCTGAGTGCAAAAGTCTGAATGGTTCTCACTGATGCATAGCCGGAATTGCTCCCGGCTATGCGCAGTTTTTCTATTTATGCTTGAGCCAATGCTCCATCGATGATCCGCGCTTGTTCTGCTTTGTGGGCTTCGCCGTCGCCTTCAGCTGGGCTTGAACGCTTGATGCGGCCGTGGTATTCCACTGGTTTGCCGTTTGCGATTTCGCGCAAATACGGTTCAGCGAATGTCCATGCCCCCATGTTTTGCGGTTCTTCTTGAACCCAAGCCAATTCTTTGGCATTAGGATAACGATCCACAATCGCTTGGATTTTTTCTTCTGGGAATGGATATAGCTGTTCAACGCGGACGATATGCGCCCACTCATAGCCAGCGCCGTCTTTAACTCGCTCAGCCAAGTCGATTGCCATTTTTCCGCTTGCGAAAAGGATGCGTTCAACTTTTTCTGTTTCATTGCCCATTCCCGGCTGTTCTAGAACCGTTTCGAAATGGCCTTCAGTCAAATCTTCTACATCCGCTCCGACCAATGGATGGCGAAGCAATGATTTCGGCGTTACGATGATCAATGGACGAATTCCCTCTTCTCCAAGCATTTTCGCTTGTCGGCGAAGAATGTGGAAATAGTTGGCTGCACTTGAGACATTGGCTACTGTCCAGTTGTTTTCGCCGCCCATTTGCAAGTAGCGTTCCAAGCGTGCGCTTGAGTGCTCCGGCCCTTGCCCTTCATAAGCATGCGGCAATAGCATGACCAATCCGGATTTTTGGCCCCATTTGGAATAGCTGGCAGAAATAAACTGGTCAAACATCATTTGAGCCATGTTTGCAAAGTCGCCGTATTGTGCTTCCCAAATGACGAGCGCTTTTTCATTTTCAACGTTATAGCCATATTCATAGCCAAGAATAGCTGCTTCGCTTAACGGGCTGTTGTAAACCACAAACGATGCCTTCGCATCTGAAATATGGTGAAGCGGCACTAGTTCTGCTCCGGTTTTGTCGTCGTGCAGCACAAGATGGCGGTGAGCGAACGTTCCGCGCTGCGCATCTTGTCCGGTTAAGCGGATCGGGTTGCCGTCTTGCAAGATGGCGCCAAATGCCAAAGTTTCAGCATGCGCCCAGTCGATTTTGCCTTTTCCGGCAAACGGTTCTTCGCGGCGTTTCAAAATGCGCGCCAATTTCGAGAACACGCTAAAGTCAGATGGCCAAGTCAGCAATTCTTCGTTCATTTTCGTTAACACGGCTTTGTCGACGCCAGTCGGCACTTCCGGGAATCCGTTTAAAACGGCTTCAGGAATCGTGCTGCTTGCGTGGTCATCCGAGCTGTTTTCTTTCACTCGGTCATAAGCCGCTTGCATTTCTTTTTGCGTATCCGCATCCAGCGCTTTTACGTCTTCTTCTGAAAGGATATTTTCAGCTGCCAATTGCTGCCCGTACAATTCACGAACCGTTAAGTGCTTGTGAATGCCATGGTACATCAAGGGGTTCGTAACCAGCGGCTCATCCATTTCGTTATGGCCGTAGCGGCGATAGCCGATCAAATCGATCAAAATGTCTTTGCCGAATTTCTCGCGGTATTCAAACGCCAAGCGAGCAACAGCTACTACCGATTCCGGATCATCTGCATTGACGTGGATGACTGGAATTTCATAGCCTTTTGCTGGATCTGAAGAATAATAAGTAGAACGCGAATCGTATTGTTCAGTCGTAAACCCAATCATGTTGTTGGCGATAATGTGGACGGATCCGCCAGTTTGGTAACCGCGGATTCGGCTGAAATTCAGTGTTTCCGTTACAACGCCTTGCCCCGGGAAAGCCGCGTCTCCGTGAATCAGAATCGCATACGCTTTCTTCGAATCAATCGGCGCCACGCCTTTTTGGTTGGTCAATTCTTGCGCTGCGCGGGTTTGTCCGGCAACGACCGGGCTGACAACTTCCAAATGGGAAGGGTTATAAGCGAGTTTGATAGTGGTTCCCGTTTGAGGCGAAGTGTAAGCCGCACCCATATGGTATTTCACATCGCCGAACCAGCCTTTGGTAATTTTCAACGAACCGTCTTCGGGAAGGAAAGCTTTGTCGCCGACATGCGCGAATCCAGCAAACATCATTTCATACGGTTTGTTCAATACGTGAGTAAGCACATTTAAACGACCGCGATGCGCCATCCCGATCATGATGTTCTCCGTACCTTCGGATTCAGACATGCGAACGAGTTCATCAATCAAAACGACCAGCGTATCAAGTCCTTCAATTGAAAAACGTTTTTGCCCGACAAATGTACGGTGTATAAATTTCTCAAACCCTTCAACATGCGTCAAAAGATTCAAAAGTTCTTTTTTCTTGTCTGCATCCAGTGCAGGCTTCACTTGCCCAGATTCAATTTTCGATTGAATCCAGCTGCGCTCCTGCGGCTGCACGATGTGTGCAAATTCATAAGCAACTTTGTCGGTATAAATCGAACGCAAATACGTAATGGCTTCTAATCCGTTTTTGATTTCGCTCGGAGCGTCTGGCAAAAGAATCGATACGGGCACATCTTTTAAATCCTGCTCCGTAATTCCATAGGCTGAAGGTTCCAAACGCGACGCATCTTTCGGACGGTCATTCAAAGGATAGATGTCCGAAGCAAAATGGCCATGTGAACGGATTGCGTCTGCAAGTTGGACCGCCGCCAAAACTTTGGCAAAATTGTTCGGAGCTACAGCCGGTACAGTGGAAGTTGTGGCAGGCTGTTCAGTTATTTCAAGTGGTGATCCATATTGTCTGAAAAGCTCAGCAAATTCCGGATCAATCAATTCCGGAGATTCCTGATAAATGTCATACATTTCCATTACATATCCAAGGTTGGGGCCAGTAATGGAACTCCATGGGGAGTTTGCATCTGAAAACTTGCTAGACATAAAAAAAACCTCCAACTATTTTTGCCTATTGGCATTTTTAACTATATAAGTCTTCTCTATTTTATCATGCATCCCGCTATACATAAAGCAGAAGGCGCTACAACAATGGAAGAACAAATTTCCATTTCAATCTTACTACTTCCAGTAGAAAAAACAATGCTTTTTCGTGAAAATATTCACATAACGGCAACTAAAGCGCTTTCATGATGAGAAAGGACGGAGAAACTGGATTTTACTTTTCTTCCATCCCGTCTTCAGAATAAAAGCAAACGAAATTTTTGCCCTTTGTTTTCGCTGCGTACAACGCATGATCCGCTTTTTTAACTAAGTCTTCCAAATTTTGTGCATCTGCCGGATAAATGGCTGCACCGATTGAAGTGGTCGGTGAAAAATGCACATCTGCTATTTTCCAGCCCTTTTTCAATTCCGCTTTTATGCGATCGATTATTGAGAGAATCTGTTCTTCTCCTGTTGTTGAGTTAATGCTCGGCAGCGCAATCAAAAACTCGTCGCCGCCCACACGTGCAGCTAGATCGTCTTTTCGTATGGCCATTTTTATAGCGTTGCTGAACTGGTGAATAAACTCATCACCGATATCATGCCCGTATTGATCGTTGACTTCTTTGAAATTGTCGCCGTCTAAAAAAAGCAGCGCAATCCATTCCCCTTTTTCATCCGCAGCGGTTTTCATTCGGCTGAATTCCTGCACCATGAAACGGCGGTTCGGCAAATTGGTCAAGCTGTCATGATACGCCATGAAATGCAGCTGTTCTTCAAGCCTTTTTCTGTCCGTGATATCGAACATGATTGACAGCAATTGGCCGACAGATCCTTCTGATTCCATTAGTGGAATGATAGTGCTATCCACCCAAAAATCACCCCCGGTTTTATTCGAACACTTCAGTTCTCCTCGCCAAATTTCGCCTTTCATGACTACCTCACGAATGTCATTAAATTGTCCATTTGAAATCATTGACTGGCCGATTTCCGAAATGTTCATGCCGAGCAATTCTTCTTTTTCATAGCCAGTGGTTCCTTTGAAATTATCGTTAATAAAATGGATGGCGCCTGAAGGCTTCCAAATGGCTACAAGCGCCGCAAAATTCAACGCTTCTTTGTAGCTGTTTAAAATATTTTCGGCTTTTTTGAGTTCTTCTTTCAGCTGAAGTTCATTGGTCAGTTCACGAAGAATAATATGATAAGCGCGGACTACACCATCTTGGCTAATTGGTGAATAACTGGCTGAAAATTTCCCCATCGTTCCATCGCCTTTTTTCCGGGAAATGACAGACGACGAGGTGCGCTTCGGTTCATAAACTTCCAACGTTTGCCGAATTGCTTCAAACGATTGCCGGTCGATAAGTGGGAGTTCCCGTGCAGAACGGCCCACCCACTCGTCTTTTCGAAGGCCGAATGTATACTCATAAGCCGGATTCATATCAAAAACTTTATAATCAGCAGTGATCATAATCATCGGGTCTACCGAATTTACGATAAGAGATTGATAGAACAAATAATCTTCCTCAATCTTTTTTTGTTTGGTGACGTTTTTCGAAACCGCTAGAATAAATTGTTCATCGTTGTAGCATAAAGGTTTTACGTCGGTTTCGATGGCAGCTGTAAATTCGCTGAATAAGCTGTGGTCTCGATACGTGTGGAGATGGCCGGAATCAAGTGCAATTTTGTAATGTTTTTTTATGTCGTGGGCAAGCAAGGGCGGCATGCTTTCGTCAACAGTCGTTCCAACCAATTGTTTTTGAAAAACCGGTCCACATGCAGGATTCACATAGACATATGAGAACGTATCTGCTGTTTGTTTCATGAAATACACTAAGTCTTCCACATCTCCATAGAGAATATCCAGTTGTTGTTTAGTAAATGGCCCTAACATTAGCATCTCTCTTTTCTGTCAAACAAATATATCTGAAACTGAAGATGTTTGTTCAATGAATTTCTCATACAGCAGCTGTTCTTCTGTTTCTTTTGCTGCCAAAAATTCGCTTTGATCGATTTCTTCTTTCCAATCAAACTCATGGACCGACAAAAACGTGGCATTGCCCGTCAGCAGCAGCTCAAAGCCGCTTTCTTTCTTCTCGACATAACATTGGACCATGCCGCCGGGATTATACACATAGACGTTGCCGAAAGGGACGACTCCGCTCAGGCAGCTGATCAAAGCAGAAGCCGTCATGGCCGTACCGCACGCATTGGTAAAGCCGACACCACGTTCAAACGTTTTGACGAAAATGCCTTCTGCTGCGGGGGTCACATAACTGACATTGACCCCGTCTGCGAAATACGGGTTTTCCCTATTAAACAATTCGGCCCATTTTTGCTGATGGCTGGAATCGGTTTGGTATTCAGCCGGAACAATGCCGATCAAGTGAGGATTCGGTACTGCAACCGCTGAAAACGGAATTTCCTCAGAGATAAACGGCAATGGTTTTAACAGCCATTGCTCGTTGTTTTCGTATGCCATTGGCAAATCGCTTAGTTGAAACGACACCGGTGAAATTTCCACTGCATAGCGCGCAATGCCGTCTTGCAAGGTCGTTTCTTTTTTCACTTTCAAAGCGGCTTTCATCGTTTCAATCACGCCTTCTTCGATTCCGTCCCGCTCACAAACATAGCGGGCGACGCAGCGAAGGCCATTGCCGCACATGGATGCTTCCGAACCGTCCCGGTTAAAAACCCTCATTTTGGCGTTTGCCGCATTTGATGGCAAAACGACCAATAAACCATCTGCTACTGGATCAAGTGCCGACAAACGCAAGGCCAACTGATCGTAGTCGGTGCGTTCCGGCCCATCGACCAAATAAAACAGGTTCATAGAGCCGTGTACTTTATGAAGAATTATTTCCATTGCCTTTCACCTCTTTTGTAAGCTGCATCTGCAATCTATTGCTCAAGATTATATTCCTTGGTTCTTTGTATGCGCAATGACAAGCCTCGCCATTTCGTAAGCGGTTTTTGGCGGTTCTGCCGCAGTCATGTTTTCAACAAGCAGTTCTTCGTCTGCCCGAAGCTGCTTCATTGCCTGCAAAAAGCGTTCAGGCGTCAGGTCTTCTTCTTCGACAACGTGAGCAAATCCTTGCTTTCGGAACAATTCCGCATTCAGCAATTGATCGCCGCGGCTTTTCAATTTTGATAACGGAATTAGCAGCATCGGTTTTTTCAATGCCAAAAATTCAAAAATGGAATTTGACCCCGCGCGCGATACGACAAAATCCGTCATGTGCAATAAATGCGAAAGTTCGGTTGTCACGTATTCAAATTGGCAATAATTTTGAAACACGTTTAGGGATTCATCCAAATTCCCTTTGCCGCACAAATGGATAATGTTGAATTGCGCCAATAGCGCTTGAAGATTTGTCCGAATCGCTTCGTTGATGACGGAAGATCCTTGGCTGCCTCCCATTATCATCAAAACAGGCAAATCGTTGTCAAAACGGCAAATTTCTCTGCCCTTTACGGCAGAACCATCCATCAGTTCGCTGCGGATAACTGAACCTGTGCACGTGGATTTTTCGCTTGGCACGTATTTGAGTGTTTCTTTAAAAACCGTGAAAATGTGGTCGGCAAACGGCATGGCAATTTTATTGGCTAATCCCGGAGTTACATCCGATTCGTGGATAATAACGGGAATGGACAACATTTTCCCTGCCATTGCTACCGGTACAGAAACAAAGCCGCCTTTTGAGAAAATCGCCGTTGGCTTGATTTTTCGCATAACGGCCAGAGCCTGCATAAGTCCTGCGCCTACCCGTAATGGATCAGAGAAATTCTTCATGGAAAAATAGCGGCGAAGTTTTCCGCTGGCAATGCCGTGATACGGAACTTCCGGAAAAGCGTCCGAAATCAATTCTTTTTCAATTCCATTTTTGGAACCAATATAGTGAACGTCGTAATCTAATAGTTTCAATTCCGGTATTAATGCCTGGTTTAACGAAACGTGTCCTGCTGTCCCGCCTCCAGTTAATAAAATCGTGCCTTTTTTCATTTCCTGCCCTACTCTCTCTTGATAAAAATTCTCTTTATAACCGATCCCGCTGAAGCATTCTTCAACCAGCAGTTTTCTATGCTATACTTATTTTTGTTTGTTTGAATGTTGAAATACTGGAGGATGGACTATGTACGAAACCGCTACAAAAAAAGGAAAAATGAACTTACTGTTAAAAATCGTCTTTCCGATTCTGGTCACCCAAGTCGCCATGTACTTGGTCACTTTTTTTGACATTTACATGACTGCCCGATACAGTACCACCGACTTAGCCGGCGTTTCAATCGGCTCTTCTTTTTGGATGCCTGTTTATATCGGCCTCGCCGGTATATTATTGTCCATCACCCCCATTGTAGCACAATTAATGGGCGCTAAGAAAAAAGATGACGTGAAAGAATCGGTACAGCAAGGCATTTATCTCGCCATTATGCTGGCTCTTGTGGTTTTTGCCTTTTTCTTTTTCGGCATCGAATTTCTGCTCAGTTTTATCTCGTTGGAACCGGCTGTCGCGGCTGTCGCCCACGATTACATTTTCGCCATGAGCCTCGGCCTTATCCCTTTATTTGTCTACAATGCTCTACGCTCTTATATTGATGCACTGGGTTCAACGCGTATCTCGATGGTGATTTCGTTGATGTCTGCGCCAATCAATGTATTCTTCAATTACTTGCTGATTTTTGGGAATTTCGGGTTTCCGGAACTTGGCGGTGCAGGGGCCGGTTATGCTTCTGCTTTAACTTACTGGATCATTTTAGCGATTGCCGTCGTCATCATCCACACTCAAAAACCGTTTAATGCCTTTCAGATTTTCCGGAAATGGCCGCGCCCTTCCTTCCGGCGCATCAAAGAAATCAGCATGATTGGCGTGCCGATCGGCATTTCCATTTTTGCAGAAACGAGCATTTTTTCCGCTGTCACGTTTATGATGAGCGAATACGGCACAAACACCATTTCTGCCCATCAAATCGCCCTCAACTTCACGTCATTGCTTTATATGCTGCCGCTCAGCATTTCGATGGGCGCGACCATTTTAGTCGGCTATGAAGTGGGAGCACAGCGCTTTCATGACGCCAAGCAGTACAGCTGGATCGCGGTTGGTTCGGCCATTCTCTTCAGTTTCGCGTCGGCCAGCATCTTGTATTTTATGCGCGATTCTATAGCGGCGCTGTATTCATCCGACCCGGCAGTAATAAACTTGACAGCACAGTTCCTTGTGTTCGCTGCACTTTTCCAAGTGTCAGATGCCATCCAAGCCCCTGTCCAAGGAGCGCTTCGCGGCTACAAGGACGTCAATATCACGTTTGTCATGGCGCTGATTTCATATTGGGTCATCGGGTTGCCGGTTGGCTATTTGCTGTCCAACACCACTGATTTTGGCCCGTTCGCTTTTTGGATCGGTTTGATTGCCGGACTGACGGCGGGGGCCTTTACGCTTTCGCTTCGCCTGTTAAGCATTCAAAAAAAGATTGCCCTTCGATGAAATATAAAAGGCCGCAAATTCGTTTGAATTTGCGGCCTTTTTTTATGATCCACTACATTTGATTAATAGCTTAGCGCTTTTTCGTATAGCCAAGTTTTTAAGTTGCCGACTGAAGGAAAGGAAATGGCTTCACCTGTTTTTTTGTTTTCTGCCCGAACAATCACATCAGCTTCGTTTGGAATGAACGACCAGCCTTCATTCATCAGTGCACGTGTCATTTTGATTACCATGCTTGACCCTTTTATCGATTCCATACTCATCGCTTCCAGCTCCTTTAGTGGTAGTATGCTGTTGCAAAAAAAGAAAACTGTTTTATAGTTAATTCTCGTATTACGGCTCTATTCCTCTTTTATTTTGCCCGTAAACCCTTAGAAGTGCCTAAATGGTGAACAATTAGAATGGTTTTAAGAACGATCTGCCATCTTTTCGTATAGCGCCTTGAGCTGCATTTTTTCTTCATCCGCCAACTCCGACTGTTCGATGCGGGCAAGGGCAAGTGCCAGTTTTTCCTGTTTGGATTTCCGGACGCGAGGATGCGTCAGTTCGTCATTCAGTTCAATAAGAATGTACGTTTCCAACTCTTCCATACTGGAAATTATATCAATAGCAGCTCTTTTCGGCCATAGCCGCTTGAACGATTCGATCATGGCAGCTCGACTCCTTCAATGCCTTCCCCGATGACCACAATTTGCGTCTGCATCTTCATGTATTCCGGCAGCCACTGCGCCATGCCGTAAGCAAATTGGAAAGCATGAGGAAAGCGGTCTCCTTCAAGCGGCACATAGCCCTTGATGCGGTAAACCGTTTCCGGCATCGAACGCAGCCATTCTTCAAACCGTTCTCTTTTGACCGGTTGTTCAAATTGCAGCACTTTTGTGTTCAAATTCAATTTGGCAGCCGGAGCTGCTTTTGTTTCCCCGTATTGCCGGGCCGAAATGTTTTGGAGCGCTTTGAACGGAACTTTCGAATTGACCGTTTGGATGATTTGCGCCGTGGGGTTGAGCGATTGGATTTCGTAGACCGTCTGCCCTTGCTCGCCGTCGGTCAGCAAATCCATTTTGTTTGCCAACACTAAGTCGGCATGGCGGATTTGTTCCAAAAACAGTGAACGGATTTGCGGAGGCAGTTGATTGCGGTCTTGCCAGCGTTTGCTGTCCGCTACCGTGACGATTCCTTTAAAATTCAATCGCTCTGCAAATAACGGAGAAAAAATAGCATCCAGCGCTTCTACGGGATGCGCTGCTCCTGTCGTTTCGATTAACAAAACATCAAAATCCTCTTCGGCTAAAAGCGTTTGGATTTGCGCTTCGGATTTTTCGGAACCCGAACAGCAAATGCAGCCATCAAGCAATTCTTTTAGCGGCACTTCGCCTTCCACTGCCTCTGAGTCAAATGCCAGTTTCCCAAGTTCATTCATGAAAACAGCTGGCTTTAGCCCCGCTTGCTTCACTTGTTTGATCACGTTTGTCAAAAGCGTCGTTTTCCCGCTTCCTAAAAATCCGCTTAGCAAATATACGTCTTTCATCCAATCACCTTTCTTTCTTGCATCGTAAGAAAAGGCCCGCATATGCGGACCTTCTCGTTATTCTTTCTTATCTTCTTCAGAAGCTTTGTCCGTTCCGGCTTGCTTGGAAACGACTTTATTCGCTTCGATAAGCATCGGATCATCTTTTTCGATCTTTTCACGAAGAGCGTTCATGACCGCAAACGAACTGTCGCCAGTTAATGTGCCCGTCTTTTCCAACTCTTCGTCTTCCTGGAACTTTTCAACAGCTGCTTTTAACTCTTCTTCAAAAACACCGTCTTCTTTGCCGACTTTATAGCCAAGTGCTTTCAACATTTTTTCAGCCGTCTGCACTTGTTCGGAAATGGTGCCTTCTTTCAGTTCAACAGATGAATCAAGAACTGGCAAGGATGCGTATTCCGGATAAGCGACTTTCACATCCGGCTCGATTCCTTTTTCATGAATCCAGTTGCCTTCAGGCGTTAGCCATTTGGCTGTCGTGAATTTCAAGTTAGAACCGTCCTTCATATCGCTTGCGGTTTGCACAGTGCCTTTACCGAACGATTTTTCGCCAATCAACTGTACGTTTGCAGATTCGCTCATCGCCCCGGCCAATATCTCAGAAGCGGAAGCACTGCCTCCGTCAATCAACAAAACAACCGGAACTTTGACTTTGTCTCCGCCCGAAGCTTTGTAAACTTCAGGTTCTTGGCCTTTTTCCTGCACTTCAAATAAATTTTTTCCTTCTTCAACAAAAAGGTTTGAAATATCAAGTGCAGATTTCAACAAGCCACCTGGATTTTGCCGCACATCAAGAACCATGGATTTCATGCCTTCTTTTTCCATATCTTCGATAGCTGACAGCAATTCTTCGTACGTATTTTCGGAGAAGCTTGTAATTTGGATATGTGCTACTTTATCTTTTTGCATTTCTGCATAAACCGTCTCAATCGGGATTTCGTCTCGAACGATCTCTATATCAATCGGCTCCGATTTTTCACCGCGCTGAATGGTTAATTTGACTTTTGTCCCTTTTTCCCCGCGAATCAGCATAACCGCTTCAGAAGAGCTAAAACCTTGGATGCTTTTGCCGTCAACCGCAATGATCAAGTCGTTCGGCAAAATACCCGCTGCTTCTGCTGGAGAATTTTTAATCGGGGAAACGACACCTACATAACCGTCACGTTCCTGCACTTCTGCTCCAATCCCTTGAAAGCTTGAAGAAATGCCTTCGTTAAATTGAGCCGCTTCTTCCTCATTCATATAATCGGAATAAGGGTCGCCAAGCGCTTCAATCATGCCGTTGATGGCTCCATTGATCAATTCATCGCTTTCAAAGTCCTCGTAATATTTCGTTTCCAACTCATCATATGCAGCATAAAGCTTTTGGAATTCTTGCCGTTCCGGCGAATTGACCACAACCGCTTTATCGTCCCCAAAAGTCAATGCGAAAACTGTAACCCCGGCCGTCACGAGTATGACGGTAAATACCAGCATAATAAAAGAGAACGTCTTCATCCGAATAAAGGCGGAAGGCGTTTCTTCTACCGGCGGAATTTGTCCCTGATTTTCATCAGGACGCTTTTCATCCATTTCTTTCACCACTTTCATATTGCCTCTTATAGCTGTATGGGTCTTATCAAAAGGCTGGGCATTAAAAGAAAAAGACTGTCTGGACAGTCTTTTTTAAGTTTATTGAATAGCTGCATCCAAAGCGACTACGATCATGTCGTTGAATGTTGTTTGGCGCTCTTCAGCAGTTGTTACTTCACCAGTCAGCAAATGATCGCTCACAGTAAGAATAGACAACGCCTGGCGGCCGAATTTGGCAGCTAATGTGTAAAGTGCAGCAGATTCCATTTCAAGGCCAAGAACGCCGTATTGTGCCCATTTTTCATGTTCAGCAAATTCGTTGTAGAACACGTCTTCTGTAAACACGTTTCCGACACGCAATTTCAAGCCTTTTTCAATTCCTGCATTGTATGCTTTCAACAATAGATCGAAATCAGCTGTTGGCGCGTATGACACTCCGTTGAAAATGAATTCATTCATTTTCGAGTTTGTAGAAGCGCTTTGAGCGATGATAACATCGCGCAATTGCACGTCTTTGTGGATTGAACCGCAAGTGCCGACGCGGATTAATTTTTGCACATCGTACTCCTGCATCAATTCAGTTACGTAGATGGAAATAGATGGTACTCCCATGCCTGTCCCTTGAACTGAAATGCGTTTGCCTTTGTATGTACCTGTGTATCCGAACATATTGCGCACTTCGTTGTAGCACGTTACATCTTCCAAAAACGTTTCCGCGATATATTTCGCGCGAAGCGGATCTCCAGGAAGTAGAATTGTGTCGGCGATTTCGCCTTTTTTTGCATTGATATGAACGCTCATTTAAAAACCTCACTTTATTTTAGTCGATATTATCATACTGTTTTTTAACCTTTAGTGCAATGACTAGCCTATTTGCCCTTGATAATCTTGCCACATTTCATCGAATGTGGAAGCTTTCATGACAGGATGGGCTTTTTCTTCGATGTAGCGTGAGAGCATTTCAAAATCTTTGGATGCTTTCGGAAAACTCGGATCCAAAAACATGGCATCCGCAAAACGGGAAAAATCATCCGCATGAAGTTTGCCGCGGTAATTTAATGCAAAATGATAAAATGAACGATCCATAAAAAACTCCTTTCTTATGCGAATAAAAACCCGGACAATAGTCCGGGCCATTGGTTATTCAAACAATTGTTTGTATTCGGATAAGCCTTCTGCATCCAATTGATCTTTTGGAACAAAACGAAGCGACGCTGAATTGATGCAATAACGCAAGCCTCCGAGCGATGATGGCCCGTCCGGGAACAAATGCCCCAAATGGGAATCTGCGGTTGCCGAACGCACTTCAGTGCGCCGCATCCCGTGGCTCGTGTCGAGGTTTTCTTTCACCTCTGCAGTTTCTAGCGGCTTCGAAAAACTTGGCCAGCCGCAATGTGCATCAAATTTGTCTTTTGAGCTGAATAATGGTTTACCGGAAACGATATCCACGTAAATCCCGTCTTCAAAATGCTGGTCGTATTCGCCTTGGAAAGGCGGCTCAGTGCCGTTTTCTTGAGTCACATGGTATTGCATCGGCGTTAACTTTTCTTTTAACTCTTCTTTCATTGTGCCCCACCCCAGTTCTTTTCGATAAATCCTGCTCTTCCTGAACCAACTGAATACCGGTTGTAATGAGCAGGGTTTTTCTTATAGTAATCCTGATGGTATTCTTCTGCCAAATAAAACGGCTTCGCTTCAAGAATTTTGGTTGCTACCGGTTTGGCAAACTTTCCGGAATTGTCCATATCTTGCTTGGATTTTTCTGCTGCCAACCGCTGTTCTTCCGTATGATAGAAAATGGCAGTCGCGTATGACGATCCCCGGTCAAAAAATTGGCCGCCATCATCTGTCGGATCGATTTGGGTCCAAAAGACATCCAGCATTTTTTCATATGGAAAAATGTCGGGCTGGAATGTGATTTGCACCGCTTCCACATGTCCCGTAGCGTTCGAACACACCTGTTCATAAGTAGGATTCGGCAAATCGCCGCCCGTATAGCCGCTGACTACTTTTTCGATGCCCGGCAGCGTATCAAACGGCTTGACCATGCACCAGAAACAGCCGCCTGCAAATGTCGCTTTTTCAGTATTCATGTTCTCACACATCCTTAAGGTTGGATTATCACTTCTAGCCGAATATCGTTTTCTTTCAGATTGAACGACTCGGCACGAACAAAAATGCCTTCTTCAAGCGGGATATCGGTCAGCCGGAGAAGAATCTCTTCTTGTGCCGGCCGCACTTCCATAAATTCCGGAAGTTTCACCGAATCTCTTAATAACTTTAACGCAGATTCAGGTGGAATAGCCAGCATGCCGATTTCCACCGATTGCTGTTTGAGCAATAAATTGCCATCTTCTTGAACAAACGGATCGAATTTCAACAAAATGGGCAAAGTTTGTGAAAAAACCGTCAGTTGAGTGGACAAATTGACTTCTTCGTCGATGGAAAGCGTCAATGGAATCGGTTGATCCGCCATTTCCCGCTGGATATACGTATTGGCGATGCCTTCAAAATCTTCTTTTGTTGTCCGTACCGTTAAGGAATTTCCTTCTATTTGATCTCTTTGCCCTGCTCCAAACACGCTGTAGCTGTTTGCCGGCGTGGTTACATAGAAAAAAAAGCCGATTAATGCCAGCAAATTAACCGCCAGCAGTGCAAAAAAAGCAAGCCGCCATTTTTTCATTGCGCCACCCCTTTATGATTGATAGTTGAATCCGCACGCTTCCATGCTATCGAGAATACGGCTGGTCATCAGTTCGTAGCCTTTACTGTTCGGATGAAAAAAATCCGTATGGTAAACCAAGTTTTCGTTGCCGATAAACAAATCGCTGACCGGCACAAAACAAGCTTGCGGATCTTGTTCAGCTACTTCTTCCATTGCTTCATTGTAAGAAGCCACAATATCATCAAATTCCTGCACGTCCCGCGTGATTAACGAAAACGGATTATATATGCCAAGCACCACAATCGGGACGGTCGGATTAATGGCACGGATGGATGAGAAAATGTTTTGGTAGCGATTTTCATACAATACCAGTTCATCGGCAAATGCTTGAGTATTCAATGAAAACAAATCCCGTTTCACAATTCGCATGATGTCATTTCCACCAATTGTCATCATCACATAATCCGCTTCGGCCACCGGCCCGGTCAATTCCCCTTGCTGAAACATGGCCAACAATTGATCGCTTCGACGCCCTCGTTTTGCTGTGTTTTCAATGGCCGTCCCGCGCACGCCGGGCCAATTGTTCATTTCCGAAGACAGCCTGCCCACATAACCGCCTAAATTTTCTTCATCTCCAACACCTTGCGACAGTGAATCGCCGATTGCCGTTACATGAAGCGCTTGAGGAATAAAATTCGGAGGAATGTGGTAACTGCTAAAGGATGACGGAACTCTCGGTTCTGCCTCATCATTGCCAAAAATGAAAGAAGAGCTGCATCCAGTTAATATACCCATGGCCAAAACTGCAATAAACAGGATGCGTTTCAAATCAGTCTCTCCTTTTTGCTGCGGCTTTGTTTTGTTTCCGTGCTGGAATAGACGAATGCAAACAAAGCCTTTACTCGTTGAATGGTTTTAGTTAATCCGTATAATACATAAAACCGATTGCTCCGCTTCCGGTATGCGTAGTTATAATCGGTGTGGTGAAATCGAATTTTATGTTTTCGTGCCCAGCTGCCTTTAATTGTTCGCGAAGCGGATCAGCCATTGCCCAGCCGCCTGCATGCGCAATGCCAATTCCTTTGACGGTTTTGCCGGCCGTTTTTTCCGTAAATTCATTCATTAAATACTGAACCACCTGTTTATGGCTTCTCGCTTTTGCGACCGGCGTATATTCGCCATTATCCAATGAAGCGATGGGCTTGATCTTTAAAAACGATCCAAGCATGGCACGCCCTTTGCCGATGCGGCCGCCTTTCACCAGATTCTCGAGGGTATCGACCACGACAAACAATTTGGTCTTTTCACGAATATCATCTAGTTTGGCGATGATTTCTTCAAGGGATTTGCCGGCTTGAGCCATAGTGGCAGCTTCTATTACTTGGAAACTTAACGCATGGGTAATATAGCGGGAATCGATGACCGTTACGTCGGTCTCTGTCAATTCCGCGGCCGTTCGGGCAGACTCGACCGTCCCGCTCATGCCGCCCGTCATATGAATGGACAAGACCTTGTCGCCGTTTTTCCCTAATTCATCGTACAATTCCTTGAATACTCCAGGCGCCGGCTGCGAACTTTTTGGCAGTTCCGAAGCATTTTTCATCAACTCTAAAAACGATTCAGGTTCCAAGTCTACCCGGTCCAAATACGTTTTCCCTTCAATTTGAATCGTCAGCGGCACTACATGCAAATTATAGCGGCTGCTGACCTCATCTTTTAAATCAGCTGTTGAATCCGTTACAATGTGTATCTTCGACATGACATCACTTCCTTTTCTTCCATACTCTATTTTAAAAATTTTGTCCAATAACCGCAACTGAAGCGGTTTTTAAGTTAAGTCGTCTATTAGCTATTTTTCCGGCGGTCGTAGACCAAATAAGAAAACGGAATGCCATTGGAATCAAATTCTTCTGATTCGGAAACAAGCTCCCATTCGCTTCCATATTCCGGGAAAAAGGTATCGCCGTCAAACGGTTTTTGGATCAGCGTAATATACAAGCGGTCAGCGTGCGGCAGCACATAGCGGAAAATCTGTTCGCCGCCTATGACCATCACTTCTTCGTGCATTTCTTCTGCCAGCTTTACCGCTTCTTCAATCGTATGGACCACATCAGCTCCGTCTGCCCGGTAGCTGGTATTTCGGGTGACGACAATATTGCGGCGCTTCGGCAACGGGCGGCCAATCGATTCAAACGTATTGCGTCCCATTACCATACCTTTGCCGATGGTATGTTTTTTAAAATAAGCCAAATCCTCCGGTATGTGCCACGGCAATTGGTTGTCTTTGCCGATGACCCGGTTCGGATCGTGCGCGACCATTAACGAAATCATTCAACTTCCTCCTTAAACTGCAACAGGTGCTTTAATCCTCGGGTGCGGATCATAGCCTTCAACTGTAATGTCCGCTACTGATAGGTCAAAAATCGAAGAAACTTCTTCGTTGATTTTCAGCGTCGGCAATGGCTTCGGCTTTCGCGCCAATTGCTCTTGCACTTGATCCAAATGGTTCGTGTAAAGGTGAGTATCGCCAGTCGTGTGAACAAACTCGCCCACCCCGAGGCCGCATTCGCGCGCGACCAAATGCGTCAAAAGTGCATAGGAAGCGATATTGAAAGGCACGCCTAAAAATACGTCGGCGCTTCTTTGGTACAACTGGCACGATAATTTGCCGTCAGCCACATAAAATTGGAACATGGTGTGGCAAGGCGGCAGCGCCATATCATCAACAAATTCCGGGTTCCACGCCGTTACCAAATGGCGTCTGGAATCCGGATTGGTTTTGATGGCTTCGATGACGTTTTTTAATTGGTCGATCGTCCCTCCCGTTGTTGTAGACCACGAGCGCCATTGCTTGCCGTATACGGGTCCAAGGTCGCCGTATTTTTCGGCAAATTCATTGTCGCTTAAAATCTTCTCTTGGAATAGTTTCATTTGTTGTTGATAGATTTCCGCAAACTCTTCATCTTCTTGTGCACGTCTGCCGAAATCCGCCATATCCGGGCCGATGTAGTCTTCGCTTTCGATCCACTGGGCAAATGCCCACTCGTCCCAAATGTGGTTGTTTTCCGCAAGAAGCGCCCGAACATTGGTGTCACCTTTAATAAACCACAACAATTCCGAAACAATCAAACGGAACGCTGTTTTTTTGGTAGTCATTAACGGAAACCCATCGTTTAAGTTATAGCGCATTTGATACCCGAAGACACTTAACGTTCCGGTTCCCGTACGGTCTTCTTTTTTGGCGCCATTATGTAAAATATGCTGACAAAGATCTAAATACTGTTTCATCAAATTCGCCTCCATTATTGTTTTATCATAACAAAAAATCAAATAAAAAAACCGTTATAAACATAACGGTTTCAGGATAGCCATTTTGGAGGAGTGTCTTTCGACCAGTAAATATCTCCAATAGCAAAGTGCTTTTGGAATTGATCTTCTGCCAAGTGGTAATGAAAATTAAAGTAATAGCCTTCCATCGGCTTTTTTTCGGTTCTTACATGAAAGCGGATCGCATCTTTATTAGTTTCGGTGTCGAAAATGTGAAAAATCTTTTCTGAATAATCGCCGGCCGGCCGTTCACTGATTGCTAATTTGTTTAATTTCTCGCGGCCAAGACCGGATAAGTGCATATCAATCGCTTGTTGGATATTCGGCAATATCGCCGTTTGGAATTCATTTTCGATCACCGGGCCAATCCGGGAACCGAATTTCACATAGGCTTGTTCTTCGGCCAGCGTATGCAAAAGATTTAAGGCCGTCTGACCGGTATCGTAAAACTCGCTCGGGTCTACCCATTCATATGTATAATCTTTATATTCGTTGCCGGATTCATGGGATTTAGGCGTTCCTTTTTCATCAAGAAGTGTTTCCCAAATGGTATGGTTCGGTGTAATGGCGCCTAATGTTAAAACGGCAACTCCAACCATTAATGATTTTGTCCACCAGCTTTTCATCTAATCACCCTCATTTATGAACATTTTCGAAATTTACACTGCTATTTTAGACGAATTTCTACGCTAAAGGTTTCTTCTTCTTGTAATTCATTGTACAATAAAGTTATTCATTTAGCTCTGCTTTTTCGAAAAAGGAGGAAATTTTCTTGGATACTTCATTATTGATCGGCCTAGGTATGCTGGGCATGCTTGCATACTTGGTTTCATTAAACTTTACAGATTAATGCGTTAATGCACAAAAACTTCCTTTACAGGAAGTTTTTTTTGTTGGCTTTAATGGCCCCATAATGAAATTTCGTATTTGGGCGCACGCGCCGCTCAAAACCAAACCGCTCAAAATCCTGAGAACGGAAATGGGCTTTCAAGACGACACTTTTCCGGGCGACCCGTCTTGCTTCCGCTACCCATCGCTCGGTCAACTGTCCATAGTTTGCTGCAGCCCGGATCGGCGAAAAATTCGAGGCTTCTGTTATCTCTTCTGTAAACATGGGATCCATGTAAACAACATCCGCCGAGTTGTCAGGCAAAGCTGCCAAATAATCCTCCGCAATCCCACCGATCACCTGGATGCGCTTCATCGCTTCCGTTAAATGAGGCATTGCACCGTACTGCGCTAAACCGTTTTGAATTACATAAGCTATGATAGCGTGTGCTTCACAGCCAATTACACTTCCCCGTTCTCCAACTCGCTGCGATGCCACGATAGCATCTGAAGCCATGCCAAGCGTGCAGTCCAGAAAACGGTCGCCCGGCTGAAGACCTGAGATTTCGATAAGCGGATCTTGTTCCAGCGGCCGTTTGGTGCGAAACGCAGAAGAATTTGGATGAAAAAAGAACGGCTCGATTTTACCCAAGGGATAAAATTCAAGGCGTTCTTTTGCAGCTACCAACACATCGGCGTTAAACGCTTCGTGCAATTTGCCGACAGCTTGTTTGTTGCGCCGCACAAACGGAATACCGAGTTCAATAGAAATACGTGCAGCTTGCGCCTCGGTTTTTGCAGTTGGCCGATAAGCCGTAGTTACAACGGTGGCCATTATTCCGAAACCCGCTCCAGCACTTGAGCTAAATGGTCGCGGATTTGTTCAAGCGGATAGCCTTCAATCTGTTCGCGCGGAATAAAATAAGCCAATTGGCCGTCTTTTAACACCGCTACAGACGGAGAAGATGGCGGAATTTCTTCAAAATAATTGCGCATCTGCGCTGTCGCTTCTTTGTCTTGCCCGGCAAATACCGTCACCAGGTGGTCAGGTTTTGCATCCGTTTGTTTAAGTGCATCGATCACTGCCGGGCGTGCAAGCCCTGCCGCGCAGCCGCAGACGGAATTGATGACAACCAGGCTAACGCCTTCTGTTTCACTCATATGTTCATTGACTTCTTCAGCCGTCTTTAATTCTTTGAATCCTTCATTTGTTAATTGCTCGCGCATCGGAGCTACGATGCCTTTCATGTACTCGTCATAAGCGTTCATGGTTTCGCCTTCTTTCATTGGATTACTGAGTTTGCTTGCTAGCATTTCTTCTCTGTTATTCTAACCCACCTCCAGTGCTTATTCCTACTAATTCGTTTTAAATTTGGGTTTCTTCTATTAATTCCATTTGCCTTTACGGTCTTTTCTTATCCAAAACTAAAAACAGCAGCTTCAGAATTTTATACATACGAAAAACCTGCATAGAAGTGAATTCTATACAGGCCTTTATTTTTTATTCATTTATTTCACCGCCATTAAGATGACTTTAATAGCGAGATATGTATACCCTCAACATGTGGAGGACGAAGAACGATTGATTTTTCACATTCTTCATATGTATATTCTTTTAGAAACTCTTCAACGTCCAAAGGATGTTCAATTTCCGTTTCTCTAATGATTTCTCGTGCAATCAAATAGCTCCTTGTTGCACTAAGCATTTTTCCATCGATCGTAATTTTCACGTGACTACCCCCTTAACAATAATTATAGATTAACATACTTTTTTGTCATAGAAACGCATATATTGGACTAATAATTATATAAATATATTTAACTTTTCATAAATTCCTAGTCATTTGTCATTTTATCCTGATTCTTTTTACCCGCTTTCATTTTCAGGTCATTTTACTTTTATAAGCATAATCGTGACCATTTATAAGTTTTTTTAATAATTGCCATTAGAACTTTTGGCACAGTCCTCAAAAAGCCTCTTCGAGAAAATTATATATTCAATTATTTCTAAAGCATAATCTATTTAGACTTTAGTTCTAGACAAAGTTATACAAAACAGTTTTACATGGTGTCCCTAGTTTTCCATTTCGTTTAAATGGTCCAAATTGAGGGAACGATTACCTGTAAGGATGATCGTTTGCCCTTTTGGGCTGGCGGCCAGATGAAAGAATTTCGTAGACCAGGAAGGAGATGCTGGAATTGGGAAATATGCAAGAAACCATTAACGTATTGAGAATAGCTTTAGAAGGGGATTTTGGGAATGACAACTCGTTGTCTTTTATCACCCCGGCCGGAATTTACTTTGGGAAACTTCTTACAATCAAAGAAGAAACACGTGAAGCAACCACAGCCGATGAAGTGGTGCCAATCAATTATTCAAAAGCCAATTTCTACACGAAAAAAGACATGAGAAAAGAAGACAATGATTTTATTAAAGAACTTGATTTTAATGAAACGATTTTGTTGGAAGACGTGAAATTCAAAAGCGGAAAAACTGTCAACCATATGAAGCATGCAGTACTAAACGTCAATCAAATCATCTCGGTCCAACTCGTTTCCAACCATTCGATCGATGATGTATTGAAAAATTATTAACTTTAATTAAACTAAAAACCCCATCGCTAAAGCGATGGGGTTTTTAGTTTAGTGAAGGTTCCGCAGAACGTTTACCATCGAAAGAGCAGCTCGATCGATTTTAAATCTTTCACTATCTTTTTTTCATTGGTTGACTCTGATACCAATACCATTTCGGGATCGCTAAATTTGGTTTTGAAAAGGTCAGCTACTTCTTCGGCATCCACCTGAACATCTACTTCTTCTCCGCCCCATGTATCTCCGTCCTTGAAATGATATAGCACATTGAATTTCTTCGGCATTATAGCCCCCCTTTCCTTCTCACTTGATTTATTCGGCAATGTTGGCTCCATTTCCTGCTAAAACGAAAACTGCACAGGAATTCACATTAGGAAATGCTTTTTTTCTGTTTATTGTAGGCATCGTTAATGAAACTCAACATTTCTCCGAACAGATCATAATCATACCATTCAAACGGCACATGTTGGGAAACTTCGTTTTCTCCTTTGATTTGCAGGTTAGTCGCGCTCAACTGCACGATTTTAGCGTCGTCCACTTTGTTCCGGTCTTGAATTTCTTTTCCTGCATATCTTTCTTTTATCATGTTAAAAAATGAATCCCGCTCCGATTCGTTTTTAAAATCCCACGATTCGTATTTTCCTTGATGAAGCAGTTCGATGCTGTAAAGATTCGCTTCCATAATGTTGCACCTCCGATTCTTTCTTGTTGCTGCCATGGATCGTGAATATGGGTTTATGGAAGTTTACCTCTTTCTGCATCCGGAGAAACCTATTGTTTTTTATTTTTCCCAAAAACAAAGCCAGCGGTTCGCCCGCTGGCTTTGTGGTTTATTCTTCTTTCATCGCTTGGCGGGCTTCGGTCATTTGTTTCCAGACCGAGCCTTTTGCGTCTTCGCCTTGTTCGATGCGGGCAATCGCCATTTTTATTTGCAGTTTCACTTCAAATTCCGGATCATCTTGTGCCGCTTTTAAAGCCGGCAGCGAAGCGTCGGTACCGGTTTCGTACAAAAACATGGCTGCTCTCCAGCGGACCAGCTTGTTTTTGTCTTTCAGCGTTTCCATCATGACCGGTTCGAATTCCAGGAATCCAAGATCGCTGATCGCGTCCCCGGCGGTTCTTCGGACGGCCCAGCTTTTGTCTTTCATCGCCCGTTCCATATATGGAACGACCGCCTTGTCTTTGATATCGCCAAGGAAAATCGTCGCTTGCCGGCGGATGGACATTTTTTCATCATCCAGCGCTTTTGATAACAGCGGCAAATCGTCGAGTTCGCCTTCGTTCATTTGTTCAAGCAGCTGGAAGCGCGTTTCCCAATCCGGCACGTCAAATTCTTCGGCTGACACTTTTCGCCCGCGCTGAATCGTCTCCGAATGCTCGGAATGGTTTTTCTCCAACATGCCACTCAACCGGCTCTCTGGATAAGCCGCTTCCAGTTCTTCCACGACGCTTTGGCCGATTTCTTCTTTTTCGCCGTAGCGGACGCCATAATCTGCCCATTTGCGCTGCAACAAGTAGTTTTCTTCTGTTGGGTCCATAACCGCACTCATTGCTTTTGTGAAGCGCTCCGGCATCGCAAAGCGCTTCTCAGTGGCGTTGTCGAATACTTTCACTTGCAGCGGTATGCCTTTAAATTGCTGTACATGCACGTACACTTCTCCAAAATGCTCGTCGATTTGAATTTCTTCGTTTGTATGATTGTTGTCTTCGCCAAAAACTTGA
Source organism: Planococcus sp. YIM B11945 (assembly GCF_050864155.1). Lineage (NCBI taxonomy): Bacteria > Bacillati > Bacillota > Bacilli > Caryophanales > Caryophanaceae > Planococcus > Planococcus sp. YIM B11945. Next base: position 49,007 of record NZ_JBOZWR010000002.1, read on the forward strand.
CGGACTTCAGCTAAAATCGTTTCCCAGTCGAATTTGGCGACGCGTTCAACCGCCAAAAAATCCGCGACGTGATAAACGCCTTTGACACCTTGGATTGCCATGATTTTTTGAATTTCTTTTGGGGCACCGTCCAAATTGCCGGTGTTGTAGTTGTGGCTTTTGCCAAACGGCAATTCCTGGTCGATAATGACTTTCATCGTATTCGGGCTTGGAGTCGGTTCAATTGTCTTAATGTGCACAATAAATTCCTCCTGTTGAATTAGTTGGTTGACTCTGCAAGGTCTTGAAGGTATGTCCAGCGTTCGATCAACTCATCATACTGCTCAGTCAACGCGTTTATTTCTTCGGTCAGCTTGTTAAGTTTTTCAAAGTCGGATCCAGCAGCTGCCATATTTTCTTCGCGATCTTCGATTTTTGCTTCTACATCTGCAATGTCATCGAGAATCGTGCTGTATTCTTTTTGCTCTTTGAACGTCATTTTCTTTTTCGGTTTTTCAGGCTTTAACGCCTCCGCCACAGGTTCAGGTGCTGCGACTTCTTCAATTGCTGCTTCAGGCTGTGCTTTTTCCTTAATAAAATCAGAATACAATCCTTGGTATTCCAAAATTTCTCCTGTGCCAGTCGTCCATAGTTTGCGGGCGATGCGGTCCAAGAAAAAGCGGTCATGGGAAATGGTGATGACGACGCCAGGGAAGTTTTCCAAAAAGTCCTCTAATACCGAAAGCGTCTGAATGTCTAAATCGTTTGTCGGCTCATCCAAAAACAAAATATTTGGCTGTTCCATCAACAATTTCAACAAGTACAAGCGCTTGCGCTCGCCGCCGGACAATTTCCCAATTTGAGTGCCGTGGGCATTAGACGGGAATAAAAACCGTTCCAGCATTTGCGTGGCAGACAATCTGACGCCTTTTACCGCTTCGTAATCGCTTGAAATTTCTTGAATGTATTCAATCATGCGCTGCGATTCATCCATTTCCGGCAAGTGCTGGGTGAAATGGGCAATCTTGACGGTGCTGCCGTAGGCAATCTTGCCTTCAGTCGGCTTGTACTCCTCCGCCAGCACTTTCATGAGCGTCGATTTTCCTGCGCCGTTTGGTCCGACAATGCCGATTCGGTCGCCGCCTTGCAGCAAGAAATCAAACCCGCTGAAAATGACATTGCCGCCAAATGCCATGCCCAGGTTTTCGCCTTCAATAATTTTTTTGCCGAGGCGCTGGCTTTGCATCGATAATTCAAGGGATGTGTTGTCGTTTTCGGTTTTGACGTTTTCTTGGATTTCTTCAAAACGCTGAATGCGTGCTTTTTGTTTTGTTGAACGGGCTTTCGCTCCGCGGCGGATCCATTTTAACTCCGAACGGAAACGGTTTTCCAGCTTTTGCTGGGACGAAGCATTCATTTCATCGCGTATGGCTTTGTTTTCCAAATAGTCGCCGTAATTCCCTTTATGGGTGTACATCGTCTGGTCTGCCAGTTCAAAAATGTGGGTGGACACTGCATCCAGGAAATAGCGGTCATGCGTCACGAAAAGCATCGCGCTGTTCATGCGAAGCAAGGTTTCTTGCAGCCATTCTGTCGAAATCGCATCAAGATGGTTGGTCGGCTCATCAAGCAAAATCAAGTCTGCAGGTTCGATCAACGCTTTAGCTAATGCCACTCGCTTTCGCTGGCCGCCGGACAATTCGCTAATGTTTTGGTCAAACATGTCGATGCCAAGTTTTGTCAGTGCCGTTTTGGCTAACGCATTGATGTCCCATGCGTTTTCACGCTCCATGCCTTCCTGGATCTTCATCAATTCTTCTTGCAGTTGCGTCGAACTGGAGTCGACCATCATATTTTTCAGTGCTTGTTCATATGAACGATTCAAGGCGAGTATCGGCGATTGTCCGGAAAAGACCGTTTCCAACACCGTCAATGATTCATCGAATTCGGGTTCTTGCATCAAATACGTGATTTCATATTTTTTAGGATGATCCATCGAAATGGAATCGGCTTCCATGTCTCCAGCCAAAATGCTCATCAATGTTGATTTTCCTGTCCCGTTTACGCCGATCAATCCAGCTCGCTCTCCGGGATATAACGAAAACTCTACATCTTTAAATAAAGTTTTCGCTCCTACTGTCTTTGTTAAGTTGGTAATATTTAAATGGCTCATTATTCCCCATCCGTTTCCTTTTGTAGTTGCTCTAAAAAGGATAACATAAATTGATGGCGTTCTTCAGCCATTTGCCTTCCTTTGTCCGTCGACATGCGGTCTTTTAATAAAAGAAGCTTTTCATAAAAATGAGTGGTGCTGCTTTTTTGCACCGAACGGTATTCTTCTTCACTCATTGTTGTTCTCGGCTTTTCGTTCCAGTCATAGAGTTTATGTCCTTTGGCGCCGCCAAAAGCAAATGTCCGTGCAATGCCGATTGCCCCAATGGCGTCTAATCGGTCTGCGTCTTGAACGATGCGAGCTTCAATCGTTTCAGCAGTAAGGCCATTTCCGCCTTTAAACGAAACCGAACGAATGATGGATTCGACTGCAGCCTTTTGTTCAAGTGAAAGGTTAAGGCGATCTAGGATATCTTTTTCCAAGTCTTCTCCGTCTTTCCGGTATTTTGGGTCGGAAACATCGTGCAGCAGCACCGCCAATTCGACAAGAAACGCATCGCCTTGTTCCTCTGCCAAAATCATTTTGGCATTTTGCATCACCCGTTCGATATGCTGCCAGTCATGGCTCGCATCAAAAGTATCGTATATCGCTTTTACTGCCGTTTTGCATTGTTCAATGGTTTGTCTATTCATGGTTTTCTCCTTTTATATAAATTCAACTCAGTATTCGACTTGTCGATATTCCGCAAAACAGCTGCAACGCTCTTTCATGTCTCGAAGCTAGCGAAGCGATGCAGAGACAGGAGCACAGTTTTAATTGCCGCGGGCTCGCAGGCAAGCATGGGCCAAACAGCTTTTGGCCCATGCTTTGCGCCGAAGCAATAAGACGAGTGGTCTTCTCGGCTTATTGCGAGAGCCAAAGAGAGACCCAAAGTTGCGGGCCTCTTTGGCGACGAGCTTGCGCAGGAGCACTATTCTTTGCCTTTCCCAAAGCGTCCGAAGCGGTATATGAAATGACGATTCTTAAGTTCAACTTATATACATGCTTAATTTCATTTCAATCATTCATTCCCTTATTTAGTATAACCTGTAGTGCCTCATATACTAAATCATGCCGCCATTGACGATTTTCCGCGGTTCATGTATAGTATAACCACATTAAAAGTGACTTTTAATGGATCCACGATATGGCTCAATAATAGGAGGAACGTGCATGCACCAGGGCAAAGTAAAATGGTTTAACACGGAAAAAGGGTACGGTTTTATTGAGTACAACAATGGCGATGATGTTTTCGTTCATTTTACAGGGATTCAAGGAGAAGGATTTCGCACGCTCCAAGAAGGCAAAAGCGTATCTTTTGAAATTATTGATGGAAATCGTGGTCCTCAAGCATCCAACGTTATCGAGCTGTAACCGTTATTCATTTTAAACAATAAACAGAGACCCGGGGAAATTTCCCCGGGTCTCCTTTTTTAGTTCTTGGATTTGTTTACAACCATGTATAAGTTTGGCCCCAGCTTTCGCGCGCCAGTTTTTCAATTTCTTCAACGTCTCCGTCTTCCACCATGTACGTATCCCCTTGTTCATATGGGTTGTAATGGAAAGCGTACATACGGGCAACAAATTGATGGAACGGCAGCGATGATTCGCCTTCAAGCTCGCCGTTTCCGTGGACGCTTGTTTCAATTCCTTGGCCCCAGTTTTGCCCGCTGTCGTTGTTCGGGTTGTAGAAGTACACACGGTATTCTTCGTCAGGATCTTGTGCAATCCGCTGAATCGAAACGGCGTGAAGCCCAAGCAACTTCCCATGGACGTTGGTAATGTAAATTCCGACCGGATTTGGATAAATCATTTCATAGCCTTCGTTGTACAACGGATGGTGCGTTGCATAGAACAAGCGAACAAACGCATCATAGTCAGTCACAAATCCGGATACCGGATCGATGATGTTGACGAATCCTCTTGGAATCCATTCGCCGTAAAATTCTGGATTGACCCATTTATGTCCGTCTTCTCCGCGCAGCAAGGTTCTCTTCATCATTTCGTTGTAGATTTTGTCCAAATGCGGAACTAAGACACTTGAAACCGGATCCAGTTCGTGGTGGATTTCTCCTGCAACGCCATCTTCGATTGCACTTGAATGAATCGCTTCGCCTTCAAATGTTACGTCGATGTCGTTTTCACGGACACCGCGCGCCACATATTCAAGCAGCTGGCCAATGCCGTGCTGTGCCCAAAGACTGATTGCACGAGCTGATTGGCAAGTTGGATTTAAGCCTTGGCCAATGCCAAGCGGCTGGCCAAGAACGGTCACTACGCCGCCAATGAGCACGCCATTCGCTGAAAGGCCAGCTTTCCGGTATTCCGGGCGCAATATGCGTTTTTTCACTTCTGGACGGATGTCGATATCAAACAGGCGTTTAATTGCCGGAATCAACGGCTCTTGCGTCAAGACGCCGCGGTCAAGCATACGCGACAAACCGTAAATTACTTTGCTTGTCTGCGGGTATACGGAAAAATGGATGATATCGCGAACAAGCTCGGTGTTGGCATTAAAGCTTGCTGTACCCATTTCAGTCAAATTCAACATTTCCGGAATCAATTCCGGTTTGCTGCGGTTTAAGTAGCGCAAGAAAATCGCTGCTACTGGAGCCACTAGTCCGGTTTTATTCATCGATTCCGCAAAATCCTGTGCTTCTTTGCTCAAAGTTTCTTCGTCGGCATCGACTAGTTTTCTTCGGTAGGTTTTGTGGTCCGTTTCCTGTTCGCTCATAGCAGTTGGAGTCGTGATAGCTCTTTGGTAATAACGAAGCGTTTCTTTCGTGCTTTCTTCGATATTTTCATCGACCATTTGTGTTGCCGTTTCAATCATATTGATGATGCGGTCAACCATGATGGGGCGCTGTACGGTCAAGCGCTCAATTTCTTCCACCAGTTTATGGGCTACCGCTTTATAGGAAAGCTTGCCGCCAAGGAAACGGAAAAGCCGTTCGCCTCGCTCCAAATGTTCGCCGCCGCCTTCAACGCGTGCTTCTTCGGTCTCAGCAGGGAACAACAAATCTAGATTCAATGCCAATACTTCATTTAAAAACGCTGACGCTTCTTCCGGCGGCACTTTTTCATGCGTGTACTTCCCTTCAGATATCGCCAACATACGCATTTCACTCAGCATTTCGACGACTGAGTTGACGCCTTTAATTTTCAGCGATCCGCCGACAAAAGCCGGTTCTAAATTGTCCGCTTCTGCCCAAGGGCCGCCGTTGAATACGCCTGCTTTATCAAAATCAGCTGCATAGTCATACAGCATTTCCAAGCCCTCATCAGTGCTTGCAAGTTCTGATGCCAGTTGGAATACTTCGGTTTGATACATGCTTTTCGCAAACGGTTTTGCCTCTTCCAGTGTCCGGAGGGCTTGCCCAAATTTCTCTTTTGTTGTCGCTGCTTCAGTAGCCATTAAATTACCTCCAGATGATTAATGATAAAAGTCATAAGTTTCATATTGCTGCAATAGTTCAGTCATGCGAGCGCTGTCTTCTCCAAAGAAGAAAAGCGTGCCATAGTGGTTTCCGAATCCAACTCGTTCCGCCACTTTTGATGTAACCGGTATAAACAAATCATGTTTTTCAAAATACGGATCATTTTTCAGTTCAGCCGGCATGTCTAATTTTTCAATCATTCGCACGCGTGGGTAGACCATCAAACTTCCCGCATAGCCTTTTGCAGAAGTAACTTCTTCCGGGAAGAAATCTCGCAACACTTCTTTTGGCGTATCCGGATCGCTGCAAAGAATCTGTGCTTGGAATGCATTAAACCCATAGGCGCGTTCAATCAAATCAAAAATATGGCCGCCTGGTACTCGGGCCGCTACTTCACCAAAATTCAACGTGCCATCATGCGAAATAAAATATTCGGGATGAATCACGCCATACTTGATTTCAAATGAATCAACCAATTTTTGGATTTGCTCTCTGATTTGCGGACGCCACTCTTCAAGTTTCGGGGAAGCTGGCACGAAGTTGGAGTGCCCCAGCTTAACGTATTCGGTGATATTCAGGAACATAATTTCGCCGTCATGGATAAAGGCTTCACAAGAAAATTCTTGGCCATCCAAATGGCTTTCCATCAAATATGGGAATTCCTGCACTTCACTTTTATCAATGTCGCTTGCATCACGTATAACCATATGGCCTACTGTGCCCGCTTTGTTTAACGGTTTAATATGGATTGGATCATTGACGTCTCCATCTATTTTAATCAATGCATCGTTTACTCGTTTTAAAAAGCGATAAATGTCGTCTTTTGAATAAGCTTCTTCGAATACGCCTACTTTTATGCCGGACATTTGCGCTTTGCGTTTCATTAAGCCTTTATCGCGCAATAACAATGAACGGTTGAAAACGCGCGGATCGTCAAAGAATCTAGCGTTCAAAACACCGGCCCATTCCACTGTTTCTTCATATATTGGCACAGCGAGTTTAACATTCAATTTGTTAAGCTGTTCATAAAGTTCTTCCGATCCCTCGTTCAATTGATCAAAGTCCCATGGGACAAAAGGGATATCGTGGTCTTTGGCAAAGCCGACAAAATCAGGCGGGCCAACAACTACATATGGGCGGTCCAGCTTGTCCATCGCTTCGATAGCCGGCAAGCTCCATCCTAAAATAGCGGTGACTTTTTGGTTCGTATTCGTCTCTGTCATAGCAAAACTTCCTCTCGGCAATTGAAATAATAAACATACCTTAAGTATTACCTAATGCAAAAATTTATAAACCTTATATATATAAGGTTTATGCAGATAATTTCCGGGAAATTGATAAATCAATACTTTTAAAAATTTGAAAGGAAATGAGTGCGATGGAATCCTGGTTTTCGAAACTGAGGGATTACTTCCCGGCGAAAGAAATGAAGTCCGAAAAACACATGCAACTTTTGTTTGATGAAAAAAAAGGTTTTTATAAACTAGATGAAGGTCCGCAATACACTTTGGTCTATTTTGAAAAAGAAGATTTTTTGTTTATCGACTATATTTTGGTTTGCAGTTCTTCTCGAGGCAGCGGGCTTGGCAGCAAAGTCATTGAACGCGTGAAAAAGAAAAACAAAATGATCGTTCTTGAAGTAGACCCAGTGACTCAAGAAGATCCAGAATCCGGAAAACGGGTCCGTTTTTATCAAAAACTCGGCTTCGAAAAAGCCCCTTCAATCCAATATGTCCGCAAGCACCCCGTAACAGGAGAACGAAGTGAAATGGATATTTTTTATTGGTCCCCAAATACCGAATCCGACGAGTGGGTAATGGAAAAAATGAAAGAAGCATACAAAGAAGTACATGCGTTTAGAGGGCAGGACTTGTACGGCAATCCACCTCAAACTGCAGACGAAGTACTGCAGCTGGTGCAAGAGCAGCAGGCAAGCCGAGCAGAATAGCAAAAGCCCGTAAGAAACCTGCTGGTCTCTTTCGGGCTTTTCATACGTTTTAGAATTAGCGAATTAAAATTCCTCTGTGGTCCAGACTCTGGCGGCTTGCCCCTCGAGTCGCTTCGGTCTCAGCTTCCATGGAAAAAGCGCCATGGCTGCCGAGTCCTCCAGCGCTTGTCGGGGCTGAACAGCCGCCTACGCTTTTCTATACTATTTTTCAATCGTTCCCATTTTTGTTTAATTCCTGGCCTAAAAATTGCAGTTGGGAGCCGACAGTACATTGGCTGATGCAAAAACGATGAGCTGCTGTTTTCCCTTGTTCTTTGCGTATGGTCTGTTTCACAAAACAACCATCGCAATAAGTCGTCAACATTTCATCAATTTCATTAATAATGGATGTTTTATTCACGCGGTCACTCCTTAAAAAATGCCATTCTTGTATTTTACTACGCATTTGTGTTTTATTCCAACAATAGATATACTATCAGAGGACATTTTAAAGAATGCCAGCGGTTCGTGAACTCCCGCTTTATCAAAACTAAGGAGGAATTTTTTTGTTTAACGAGTTTTTTGGCCTGGGCTTTGTTCTGGCTAATTTTTTGATGCTTTTGGTGATGTACAAGTTTTTCGGCAAAGCGGGTTTGTTCGCATGGGTGGCCATTTCGACCATTTTGGCGAATATTCAAGTAACGAAAACAATTGAAATCATTGGGTTGACTGCCACTTTGGGCAATAGTTTGTATGCCTCTACTTTCCTGGCAACGGATATTCTCAATGAGAAATACGGCAAAAAAGATGCGCAAAAGGCGGTCTGGCTTGGATTTTTCTCATTGCTGATCATGATCATTGCTATGCAATTCGGCATGAACTTTATTCCAGCGGAAAGCGACTTTGCCGACCCATCGCTTCATACCATTTTCGGCTTGGTACCGCAAATTGCGATTGCAAGCATGGTGGCCTATTTAACGAGCCAGCATTTAGACGTGTTTATTTTTACGGCGCTGCGCAAAGTTTTTCCGACAGACGGCCAATTTTGGATCCGCAATAACGGATCCACATTGATTAGCCAATTACTGGATACGCTCATTTTTACGAGCATTGCGTTTTACGGCGTTTATCCATTTGATGTCTGGATTCAAATCTTCCTTTCCACGTATATTTTGAAATTTATCGTTTCGGTTCTCGATACTCCGTTTGGCTATATGGCAAAAGCCATTACGCCAGCAGACGAAAAGTAGGTGGATGCATGCTTGAAGTTTTTATAGATGCGGCTACGGCCGGTACGCCTAAAGTTAGTGCGGTTGGCGTATTTATTAGAGGCGAAGGGCATCAAGTCAGGTGGAGTGAGTACGTCGGGGAAATGGACAATCATATGGCAGAGTTCACAGCTCTCGTCAAAGGTTTGCAATTGGCGAAAGATTTATCATCCGGCATGGTTTCCATTAAATCCGATTCACAAGTTACGGTTGACGCTTTCGACCGGGGCTTTACGAAAAACCCGAATTTCAAGCCACTTTTGGAAGAAGCACTCAGCCTCGCAAAAGAATTCGATTTTTGTTTTATCAAATGGATTCCGGATTCCCAAAACAAAGCTGCAGACGATTTGGCGCGCAAAGAACTGCGCGCCCATAAATGAACAATCAAACGGCCGCTCTCCTTCTTGGATGGCGGCCGTTTTGCTATTTGCGAAAGACGCCGCTGCCGAAGTCTGGTAAGATGGAGGAAGATGAACGTATTGGAGGATTTTTATGAGAACTAAATTTGGAACGGCATTGGATATTTTTATTTTAATTATTGGTCCGTGGATCATTTACACGCGCGTGCTGGAAGTTTTGAATAATGGCATGTCAGTCTATCCCGCGATTTCCATCGTCATTGTTACGTTAGCAGTTGTTTTATCCATTTATAATTTGTATACGCTTGTCGCATCACGAAAATCCAATAAATAAAATAATGCGCATGAAAAGGTGATGTAGATGAAATTTGTTTTGTTTTATTTTATACCGCTCGTTGTATACATAGTTTTAAATAATGCCATCGACCAAATGTCTTGGCCCTATTTCATTCTTGTGATGGCTTCGTTTTTACTGTTTCAAATGACCCGCCTTCGTTTTCCGAAAGACGCGCCGCTTCCGTTTACCACGAAATTGGCCAATTGGGGGTTCTACGCCTTGACCGTCGCTTTCGTGTTCCGCGACCAATTTTTAAACCCTTTGATTGTCAATGTGGGGATCGGCATCACTGTTGGACTTGTCATCATCGATTTGTTTCAAACGAAAAAAGAGCTTTCTTCGTGAAAGCTCTTTTTCATTTGGTGAAATACCACACCGCGAACAAAATAAGGGCGGCCACAATCCAAGTGATTAGACGAATGCGGTTGCGTTTTTTGCGGACTTCTTCCTTTTCTTTTGCTTCTTTCATGAAAGCCATCGTAACACCTCCCAAAAAACAGTTTGCATTCTTTCCTCCTTCCCTTATCATGAAAAAAAGGAGGTTTTAGCGTTGAAAAAATTTCTTGTAATGCCGCTTTCATTGCTGCTGCTTGCCGCTTGCGCATCTCAAGAAACAACAGAAGAACCGAACGAATCAGATGCGCCAACCCAAGAGACGCCGGCTCCAGATGAACCGGAAGAAAATGCCGAGGAACCGGGTGATGCGAAAGAAGATCCTCCAGAAAACGCGTTTGAACCTGTCGACTCGCCGGCAGAAATCGCTTCCGGTCTCAACGTTCCGTGGTCCATCAACAAAGTCGGGAACGAATTTTACATTTCGGAACGGTCGGGAACGGTCGCCTACGTTGATGCGGACGGCAAAGTGACGCGCCAAGAAGTCGAATTTTCGGATCCTCTTGCCAATGTGCCGGAAGCCGGTTTTCTCGGATTTGTCTTAAAAGAAGATTTTGCAGAGTCGAAGGAAGCTTACGGCTATTACGTCTATGAACAAAATGGCGAACCGCTTAACAAAATTGCAGAATTTGCGCTCGAAGGCAATGTGTGGCAGGAAACAAATGTCCTGCTTGATGATATCCAAACAGGCAGCGTCCATCACGGCGGCCGCTTGGAACTGGATAGCGACGGCACACTGTTTGCAACAGTAGGCGATGCTTCTCAGCCTGAACTGGCTCAAGACTCGGACTCCAATAACGGCAAAATTTTAAGGCTCGGCGATAACAATGAATTCTCCGTCTACTCCTACGGCCACCGAAATCCGCAAGGCATTGCTTGGCGGGATAGCGAGATGTATGCTGCCGAACACGGCCAATCGGCCAATGACGAAATCAATCGAATTGAAGAAGGACATAATTATGGATGGCCGATCATCGAAGGAAACCAAACCGGCGAAGGCATGGAAACGCCTTTTGTGACAACCGGTTCGAATGAAACATGGGCGCCGAGCGGCATTGCCATCAAAGGCAATTCACTGTATGTTGCCGCCCTTCGCGGAACCGCATTGAAAGTAATCGATTTGAACACCGGCGAACTCCAAGACTCATTTGACGACTTTGGCCGAGTCCGCGATGTACTGGTTGACGGAGACAACGTATTTTTCATCTCAAACAACACAGATGGGCGCGGCAACCCTTCTGATGATGACGACAAATTGTATTATATGACCGCTCCTTAACCACTAGCTAGAAAACAAATACCCTAAACGATAACCTTCATTTTTCATGAAGTTTTCAATTAGGGTGTTTTTACTGCTTGAAGAAAGTCAAAAAAAGCGTTCTTCTTCCAATCCCAAAGCAGCTTGATTAAAAGTTTGCTCCCGCAACAGTTATTAAAGAAATTTTACCATCAAATCTTCGTCAATGTAGTTTTCAGGCGTTTTCATCGCTTTTACATCAACGCCGTAAGTTTCGAAACCGAATCGCCGATACAGATTTTTAGCGTTTTCATTGTGCGACGAAACCGTCAAATGCAGCTGCTCAAGTCCGTTCCACTTTTTGGCATGTTCAATGAGGGCAGACAATAATAAACCCGCAATCCCTTTACCCCGCTCAGTCGGTGTGACGTAGACCGCAACAATCATGGCCCGGTGGTTCATGCGAGGCGTAAGTTCACGCGACAGCGACATGTTTCCGACTAACTTGCCGGAAATAAACGCGCCAAAGGTAACAGCGGATTCAGAAGACAGCCTTTCTTTAGTGGCTTCTACCGGTTTTTTCAACGCATCTTCTAATCGGGTGGCAAAGGCATCGGGATTGTTTTTCAATGCTTCAATCCGCAATTTGTAAACTGTTTCCGCATCAGCCGGCTTCAGCTGTCTGATTTCCATGGCGATTTCCTCCTTTTATATGAACGTTTGCACAACCTTCCCTTTCCCTTCATGGACAGTAATGTCTGCGAATGTCCCATTAACGAACGTAAGTTGTGGCGGCATATGCCCGCAATCAATGTCGTAGGCGATCGGAAGGGACAACTCTTGAGCCAACTCTTTATAGGCCAATTCTGCCGTATAGCCATCGACCGCTTGATTGGCCGCACTTCTTCCGAATAAAATACCGCTGCAATTTTCAAACCAGCCCGCGTATTTCATTTGCACCAAGGACCGCCTTAAGTCGGTTATGTTCAATTCGCAGTTCTCCAAGTACCAAACAAGCGGCTCTCCCGGAATGTGCTGTTCCCGAAACTGCCGGACATTACCGAAAGGAGTTCCGATTAAGTGGCGGATGATGTCGATGCACCCGCCGAGCAAACGGCCGGAAAATTGTTCTCGGTGACCTGAAACCGTCTTCCAAACAGTCGGTTCGGTTAAATGAAATACCACCGGTGTTGTATGGTCATGGTCCCACTTTTTTTGATAGAGCAAAGAGGAAATTTGAGTTGCCGACTCGCCTTCTTTGGTTGTCAACACATCCATCCAACGCGCCGTCGTTGCATCCATCTCTTCCCCTCTAAGATCGATGAAATTGGTGCCATGGGCAGTTGCGATCCCCGTTTGCAGCGTAATGGCCAGCAGCAACCCGCTGATGTCCGAGTAGCCCAACAGCCATTTCGGCTCGATGCGGGCGAAATCCAGGTGCTCCAAAACCTCAACCATCAATTCCCCGCCCCACGGCGGCACGATGAAATCGATGGATGCGTTTTCGAACATAGCCATCAATTCCGCTGCCCGCTTATCCGCCGGAGCTGATTTGGCAAATTGCTGCGTCCAGACGGTATCTCCCAGTTTCACTTTAAAGCCTCTTCGTTTCAGTCGGTTTTCGGCTTCCAAGAGCAATCCGTGCAGTTCTTTCGATAGACCGGACGAAGGGGCCGTAATCCCTATTGTTTCGAGCGGCCGCGAAGGATAAAGAATCACCCAAAAGTCCCCTTTCGATTCGTTTTAATTTTATTTTTGCTTATGTATAAGACACGACGGCGTAAAGAATGCCACAAAGAATGACGCCTCCAAGGATAAAAAGAAAACTTTGCATTAAAAAATCCGTGAATTTATTAGGCTGTGAATCGTAATTTTTGCTGGATTCGTGCATGACGCCGTAAGATAAGCCTGAATGGTTTGCCGCATTTCCGAAATTTCCTTGTTTCCTATTTTTTCTAGGTTCCATATTCCTCTTCCTCCTCAACAGTTCAAATATATGCTTCTGGTAATCCTTATTATACTGAATTTAGTTTGTTATTAAAGTCCTATTTCAAACTATTTCGATTTGTTGTCAAAGGGATTTTCCAGTTTTCGCTTAAAGACAGAAGCGAAGGGTATAGAAAAAGTAGGATATCCTGACAAAAGAAAGGTGATGACCATGAAAGTATTAGTCGTCGGAGCAAATGGCCAAGTCGGACGGGAGTTTGTCAAATTGTTAAGCGAAGATCCGAAACACCAGGCAATCGCCATGATTCGCAGCGAAGAACAAATCAGTTATTTCAACAGCTTAAACGTTGAGACAGTGCTGCTCAGTTTGGAAGAAAGCGTCCAAGAAATTGCCGCTGCGATGGAAGGCTGCGACGCAGTGGTGTTTACTGCGGGAAGCGGCGGATCCACAGGCGCAGACAAAACCTTGCTCATTGATTTGGACGGTGCCGCAAAAACAATTGAAGCGGCCCAGCAAACAGGAACCGACCGTTTTCTTATGGTCAGCGCCATTTACGCAGACCGAAGAGAAAATTGGAGCGAAGACATGGCACCTTACTATGTAGCGAAGCACCATGCGGACAATATTTTGCGGTCAAGCGGCCTGGCTTATACAATTGTACGGCCTGGCGGTTTGACCAATGACCAAGCAACCGGAAAAATTCGCCTCGGTGAAAATTTGGATACCGGCACCATTCCGCGGGAAGATGTGGCGCGCGTCCTCTTTGAAGCTCTGTCCCGAGAAAATTTAGTCGGGAAAACGTTCGAAATTACTTCAGGAGATGAAGATATTTCCGATGCGCTGAACCAAGTGTAATAAAAAAAGATGGCTCCTATGAGGAAGCCATCTTTTTTCCGTTATTCAAAAGAAATTCAAACAATTAGGATTGGTTTTTAAAATAGTTCAAAGCTATATAAGGTGAACTACAGAAGCATCCTTTTAAACACCGCTTCGGTCGCTCTGGAAAGAGCGGCGGACTTTATCGCAAAGTATCGGCCAAATGCCGTCCGGCCACTATTTGCCTGTATGATTCGAAGCGGTTTTGCAAAATATCAGTTTCCAATTAATATTTAGTTCATCTTATATAGACCGTTTATGCCCCTACTTGTTCTTTCGTTATAAAATTTTTGATACCGATCACCAATTGGAACAAAAACGCTAGCGAACAAAAGGCAATCGCTATATAGCCCATTGTGCTAATCGGTTGCATGATCATTGTTTGAATGACGATCAGCAGCATCAAAGCAGCGAGGGCAAAATTGACGATATACGGTTTGTCGTAAAACTTTTTCGAAGCGACGCCGACAAAAATTGCTGTCGCGATTATCAGAAGCGGTAAAATAAGTGCCATGGGGATTCCTCATCCTTTAAAGAGTTTTTTTAAGTTTATCATATTTTCAAAACATTCGATACAGGATTTCGGATTATGTCAGTTTTTTGTAAGCCAAACGGCTGATAACTTCTTCGTGCTGCGGAAAATCAGCGAGCAAGTCATTTTGGCTGAACAATTTAAAGTCCGCAAACTCAAAACCCGGCGACACCATGCAGCCGACAAGCGAATAAGCCTCTTTTTCGTCAACAGTCGAACCGAATATACTTCCTTTTTTTACACAGACTTGCGGCTTTTCTCCGTTTTGAATGTTTAATCCCAGTTTTTCTTGCCGATAGTTTCCAGACTCGTCAATAATGTGGATGGTCAATGAACTGCCGGCATGAAAATACCAGACTTCATCCGACAATAGTTGATGGAAATGGGATACATCCTCTGACTGCAGCAAAAAATAAATGCTGGTGTAGAGGCTTCTTTCATCTGGATGGGTTGCTGGCGAAAAGATATGATCCGACTTCAGCGATTGCTTGAAATAACCTCCTTCCGGATGAGCTTCCATTTCGAGTTGTTTGATCCAATGTTTGGCGTTCATTCGGTTTCCTTCTTTCTTCTTTAATCGACAAATTTGATTTCATTTTTCAAAGGCTTTCCACTGGTCCCATTTTTAGAACCGATTAATTTAGTTGATTGCGAAACTTTCACGCCCTATCACCCGTATTCATTATAGAATAAGCAATTAAATCTGAGGAGGACAACAAAATGAATAACCATGAAATTGATTTTAAACTGCATGGCGATGATTTGCAGTTTGTTGAAGTGGAGCTCGATCCAAACGAAACCGTCATCGCAGAAGCGGGTGCACTCATGATGATGGAAGACGGGATTAAAATGGAAACAATTTTTGGTGACGGATCCGGTCCATCTGGCGGCAGCGGCTTGATGGGAAAACTGATGGGTGCCGGAAAACGGCTGATCACAGGTGAAAGCCTCTTTATGACAACGTTCACCAATACCGGTTCAGGCAAACGCCATGTTTCCTTCGCTTCGCCTTATCCTGGGAAAATCATTCCGCTGGATTTGAGTACGCTTGGCGGGAAAGTCATCTGCCAAAAAGACGCATTTCTGGCTGCAGCAAAAGGTGTTTCCATCGGCATTGAATTCCAGCGGAAACTCGGAACCGGCTTTTTCGGCGGCGAAGGGTTTATTATGCAAAAACTCGAAGGCGACGGCCTCGCTTTTGTCCATGCAGGCGGGACGCTTTACCGCAAAAATCTCCAAAAAGGCGAAGTGCTCCGGGTCGATACCGGCTGTTTGGTCGCCATGACGGCTGATGTCGACTACAACATCGAGATGGTGCCGGGAATTAAAACGGCTTTGTTCGGCGGCGAAGGCTTGTTTTTTGCAACGTTAAAAGGCCCGGGAAGTGTGTGGGTGCAGTCGTTGCCATTCAGTCGATTGGCTAGCCGTGTCTTTGCAGCTGCTCCTCAAAATCCGGCCGGCCGGTCTCAAGGCGAGGGCAGCATTGCCGGCGGCTTGTTCGACATACTTGGCGGCGGAAAATAAAAGACGAAAAAAAGACTGTTCTTTTACGAATCGCCTTTTTGGCTACGGGCAAATTTCGCTGTGCCAACTGCTTATAATAAAGTTGTACGTTTTATTTAAAAGACAGAGAAGTTGCTAATTTAAAGCAACTCCCTGTCTTTTCATTTTCTTTTATTTGCGATTCAATATTCCGCAAATCAATTGCGTAAGTTTTTTGTCATGCCCGGATCCATTTCCAGATTTCACCCGGAGTCGCGTTCTTGCCGTACATCAGAATGCCGATTTTGAAGATTTTTCCGGCAAGTTTCATAAAGACTAAAACGCTGACAGCAAGAATGGCGATGGCGGCTATGATCTCCCCCCATGGCCATGCTTCAAGGAGCGACAGTCTCAAGATTAAAACACCGGGCGATGTAAACGGAATATAGCTTCCTAGCTGAGACCAGAATCCACTCGGGTTGCTGAAGACAGGCCCAATGAATAGGAACGGGCTAAAGGGAAGCATCATGACCAGGCCCTGGAAGTTCCCGGCTGTCGAAATATCGGCCATCGTCGCGCCGATTCCAACGAACAGTGCCGCATACAGCAAGTAGCCGAGAATCGAAATAAGCAACAGCACGAGCAGTTCCGGCACCAAGAGATACTCAATGACCGGAAAATCGATTTTCCAAAGAAGCACTGGCAGCGCGATCACAATAAAAACGACGACCTGAATGAGGCCGAGAACAAAATAGCCGATGATTTTGCCTTGCATCAGTTCCGCTGGTGTCAGGGACGAAAGGATGATCTCCGCAATCTTGTCTTTCTTCTCCTGAGAAGCGCTTTGGAAAATCGCCATTCCGGTGAAAACGATCGACAGCATCACAACAGCAGCGAATGCGCCTGGGATTATACGTTGCAACAGCTTTTCACTGAATAGTCCGCTTTCTTCTGTTTCCACGGAAGCGTCTTTAAAGACGACGCCTTGCGAGACTACTTCCGCCTCCTCCAGCGTTAACCCGAGCTGTTCGAACTGCACCACCTGCAGCGGCCCGCCTAGAACTTGGACTTCATCCATAAAAGAGGAGCTGGTGTTTTCGTTTGTGTAAACAGCAACGGTGCCGGTTTCGACCGACCGTTCGTCGATGAAGACATACGCTGCATCTTCTGCACCTTCAATCACTGAAGCGGCTTCCTCTTTTGCAGCGTCCGTTTGTTCCATGTGCCATTCCGTATTCGATGCGGCCGCTTCCAATTGTTCGTATACGCCGAGCTGGTCATTTACATAGACCGTGGTTGTAGCCGCTTCATCATCCGATCCGAAAAGGTCCGGCAGCAGGAAAAATGCCAGGAAAATGACCGGCGTCAGAATCAGGCCAATGATGAACGACTTGCTTTTCATATTGCGCTTGATCTCCCACTTGGCGACTTTCATGGTGTTACGCATGCACTTCACCCGCTTCCTTCAATAAATTCTTGTCGGTGGCGATATCAATGAAAATCTCATGAAGTGAGATCCGATCAATAGAAAGCTCCTGGATATCGAGTTCCTCCGGAAGGCCTTTCAGCCATACAGCAGGCTGGACATGTTTCGATAAATACAGCACAGCTATTTCGCCGCTCTGCTCCACCCGTTCAACTTCCGGAAGGTTTTCCAGCAACATGCGGCTGTTGCCTCCGTGGATGGTGCATTTGAAATTGGCGTATTCTTTTTTCACGTCTTTCAATGTTCCGTAAATCACTTTTCTCCCGCGATGGATCAAAAACAGGCGGTCCGCCATTTCCTCAACAAGATTCATCTGATGCGAAGACAGCAGAATCGCTGTTCCTTTCTCGGCCAGAGAACGGATTTCATCTTTGAACAGTTCCTGGCTGACAGGATCGAGCCCTGAAAAAGGTTCGTCCAGAATCAACAGTTCCGGTTCATGAAGTACAGAAGCGATAAACTGAACTTTCTGGCCCATTCCTTTTGACAGCTCCTCGACCGAAACTTTTTCTTTGCCTTCCAAACCGAATTTTTTCAAGTACTCAAGCGCGCGTTCTTTGGCGCGGTTCAGCGGGTAATCTTTCAGCTCCGCAAGATACAGCAGGATATCCATCACTTTGACGTTTTTATAAAGGCCGCGTTCTTCCGGCAAATAACCAATTTTATTGCGTGGGATTTCTTTGGTGGTGCTGTTTCGGAAAGTGATGGTTCCTTCATCGGGATACATGATGCCCATAATGTTGCGAATCGTCGTCGATTTTCCTGCCCCGTTCGGCCCCAGCAGTGCCATGATCTCCCCTTTTTTTACTTCAAATGAAATATTCGATACGATTTTCTTGCCTTTGAATGATTTTCCCAAATCTTCTACAGCGAGCATCGTTTCCATTTCACTCATCCTTTCTAGTTTTTTATTTCAGCAGCAGACTGAGGATTTCTTCCATTTCCAGCGCCTTTTCGTCAATGATGCTGCTATCTTGTTCAATAAAGTACAGTTCCGTTGCTTCAGGATTTTCGGATATCAGCTGTTTTTCCGACCGGAAAAGTTCTCCCGGCACGGGTCCAGCTGGCATTTCCTCTAGCCAGTAGCGACGGAAACCTGCAGCAAGCATGTCCTTCTCGTAATAGCCGGCAGCCTTGCCATCCCTCATCAGGAAGAGGTAATCGGCTAATTTGCGAAGGTCTTCCGGCTGATGGGTCGTCAAAAGGATTGAACGTTCTGCTTTCTCCATCCAGTCGACAATCAGATCCATGAATTGTTTTTTTGACGGTATATCCAGCGACGCCGTCGGTTCATCCAGGATAAGAAGAGCAGTATTCCTCGGCAATGCAAGCGACAAGCTCATCTTTTTCTGCATGCCCGGCGACATTTTGCCGAAACGTTTATCGAGCGGAATGTTGAATAATTCTACCATGTGTTCAAAAAGCGCTTCATCCCAGTTTCCATATAAAGGAGCAATCAGCCTTTTCAAATCCCTTCCTGTATAGGCGTTCCAACCGACTGCGTTTTGCGGCTGAAATGTGATATGCCTTTTCCAACTTTCATCTTTTCCATCAACTGGTTTGCCAAAGACCTGAATTCCGCCTCCATCCAAGTTTGCCAGATTCATGATAAGTTTCAGCAAGGTGCTTTTGCCCGAACCGTTGTTGCCGACAAGTGCCGTTATGGTTCCCGGTTCAATTGCCAGAGTGATTGGACCTAGTTGGAAGTCATCCATTTTTTTACTCGCATCTTTTATTTCAATCCATGCAGGCATCGGTCATTCCCCTTTCTCCAATTTGCTCAAAGTTTCCGTAAAAACCGATTTGATTTCCTCGGAAGTATAGTCATAATCCATCGCATTCCGAATAGCCCGTTCGAATTCCTCTTTAACCGAAGCAGTCATCACTTTTTGCTTCATCGAGTTTTGTATTTTCGCCACAAAAGTTCCTTTGCCATGCACCGTTTCGATGAAGTCTTGTGATTCCAGATCCTGATAGGCTCGGCGTATCGTAATGATGCTGATCTCCAGGTCTTTCGATAGCGCCCGGATCGAAGGAAGCGGTGTCCCTGCCGGCAAATGCCCTCCTGCGATCAATGCTTTCAGCTGCTTTTCAACTTGGTGGTAAATGGGTTCACGAGAATCTTTGGATATACGTATCGGCAGCACAAGCAGGACCTCCTCTCACAAGTAATCTGTTTTCTTTATCGTTTTTCTCATATCTGCCTGCCAATAGTTCCATCCGGCCACGCATAAGACGATAGCCGCAATGACTGACAGCAGCGTCCAATCTGCAGCAATGAACATAGTCCAATGGACGAAGCCCTTATCCGACAGCAGCGGGAACAAGATGTAAAATGCGGCGACGCCGATCAAGAGGCACACAAGTGACAGTATGATGGTTTTCGTTTTGAAATTCCCGCCTGCCTCACTCGCTGCCATGATAAAGCCAATGGAAACCGATAGACTCAGCCAAATCAGCACAAAGGCAATATAAGCGGCTGGCGTCATCATATTCCGGAAATTTTCCGACAGCAGCGGCATCGCGATGAACAAGATTAACTGGAACGGAAATGAGCAAAACGCATGGATGATGAAGCGGCTTTTGACGATGATATCTTTCAAAATCGGCAGCTGTTGCAACATGATAATCGATGGAGATGTCCATAAATCCCCATCCATCTTCTGCATCTGAAACTCCTTGCTTTTCATCCAAGCTGGGAAAATGAAGAAAATCAGCAAAAACAATAAATCAAAAAATGCAAATTCGCCTTCCAGGTATACATCGAACGACAACATGAAAATCAGGCTCATGGCAGTATAGAAGGCCAATATCAGCAAAAAGTTTTTCACCGAAGCTTTCATTTCATAAGCTGCCAGCCGGTAAGCTTGTT
This sequence comes from Planococcus sp. YIM B11945, assembly GCF_050864155.1. Taxonomy (NCBI): domain Bacteria; kingdom Bacillati; phylum Bacillota; class Bacilli; order Caryophanales; family Caryophanaceae; genus Planococcus; species Planococcus sp. YIM B11945. The sequence goes on from NZ_JBOZWR010000002.1 coordinate 69,292, forward strand.
TCCATTTATTCATACCCAACACTCCTTTTTAACTGTTATACTGTTTATACTCATATACACAGTAACAAACCACTTGCAGAGTTGTCAAACAATTTTATGAATTTGAAGAAAATATGGATCCGATAATTTTATCAATTAACCCTGTGCAAAATTTCATCTTTCCGAACGCCTCAAAAAGAGTTGAAAACGACAAAAAAACGTTCTTAAAGTGCTTTGGCACATTTACGAACGTTCTCTTATTCCGACTATTTTTTTAATGAACAAGTTTATAACTTTATCTAAAACACAAGATTTTCAATGACTGATACGACTTATTAGTTCCTTCATGATTTCTTATTCTGCATTTCTTCGACAAGGCTTCGGTATTTATCAAAATCAAATTCCACGCTGTTTGGCTTATAGAAAAACAAAATCGCTTCTTTTTCGCCTTGTGCGAGCATGTGGGACACTACCGCTTTCGGACTCGCCAAATCGACGCCTGCTTGATCGGCTTGCGCCAATTTCTCCTTGATTTCTTCCCTTGTAACGTTCATTCGGTTATGTTCCTTTCTTGTGGCATACTCGGCAAATTTCGCAAATCCAAAATGGTTGGTAGCGTCCGGAAATCTCGCCGTTCCATCATTTCGATTAAATGGAAAGCTGTGGCTTTTGCAGAACTAAGCTTGCCGGAGTCTTTATAGTCCTGGAACCGCTCAAGCAGCGGAAAATCACTTTCACTGCTTGAGCGGATCCGGCTTTGCATGTCGGTGTCGATGATACCGGGTGCGACGGAAACGACTTTTACTTGGTCATTTTCCTCGTCCAAACAGGCGCTGAAATGGTCCAGCCCTGCTTTTCCCGCACAATAGGCGCTCCAGCCTTTATAGGTATGGCGCCCGGCTCCAGAGGAGATATTGACAATCGATTTCACTGCATCGTTTCCCTTGAATGCTTGCAAAAAAGCCGAACAGAGCAACATCGGAGCCGTTAAGTTCAAGGAAATGCTCGCTGCAATCGCCTCAAGCTCATTATTTTCAGCAAATCCGATCGGCTCGATTGTTCCTGCGTTGTTGATCAATGTAAGGGCGCTGATTTCTGCTGGCAGCGCTTGGGAAACGGCAGCCATTAATTCTGCAATGTTGTCCGTTTTTGTTAAGTCAAACGGAAAAAAAACAGTTCCTGGCCAGTTTTCTTCTGCAGTCCGGGCGATTCCGATGACGAATGCCCCTTTACCGGCCAACTGGCGACAGAGTTCCAAGCCAATGCCTTTTGAAGCGCCTGTGATGATAAATGCTTCCATCATACCGTTTCACTTACTTTCTGGTACATGATTTCGCCCGCAACCACCGTCATTTCCACTTGCGCTTCAAGAATTTGTTCTTCTTTTCCTTCAAACAAATCACGGTCAAAAATGGTGAAATCAGCATCAAAACCGGCTAGAATTTTGCCGCGTTCATGCTCTCGGCAAATCGCCGCAGCACTGCCGCTGGTATACAATTGAATCGCTTCAAAACGCGTGAATTTTTCTTCCGGCAAAAAGCCTTCTGACTGTGTATAAGGATTTTTTCTAGCAACCGCCGCGTAAATGCCGAGGCGTGGATCCACTTCTTCAATCGGCGCATCGGAACCGCCTGCCAAAATCAAACCGCTTTCCAATAATTTTTTCCAGGCATACGACCATTCCATGCGTTCTTCACCGAGTCGTTCGACAACCCATGGAAAGTCTGAAGTAACAAAGCTAGGCTGCAAATCCAGAATGCAGTCGATTTTTTGCATGCGTTCGACTAAGTCTTGGCGTACGACAACAGTGTGGATCAAACGGTCACGTTTGCCTGATGGAACTGGGTGCTTTTCAATCGCATCCAGTGCTTTTTCCAATCCGAGGTCGCCAATTACGTGAATCGCAATCGCTTCTCCGTGCTTCCGGGCAGTGGCCACAAGCTCTGCCAGTTCTTCATCACTGTGGATAGCCACTCCGCTCGTAGACGGATCGTCGTTGTAAGGCTTGCTGAGTAAAGCGGTTCTGCCGCCAAGTGCGCCATCCGCAAATATTTTCATGGCGCCCGGTTCCACAAACGGTTCTGCGTATTCGGCACTTTCCATCATTTTTTCAAACTGGCTGTGCGCCCGCAGCAGATTCGCGCGGAATTTCACTTTTCCGTTGATGACATTCTTAAACGCCTGCAACGGGCGGGAATAATCGCCGTAATAGCCCATGTCTTCAGTATGGCCGCCCGTCAAACCGAGCGCCAGCAAATTTTCGACGGACAAATGCAACGCACGGGTCAAGTAATCGACGCTTACTTCCGGCACTTGTGCAGTGACGATATCTTGCGCCGCATCCAGCAAATAGCCTGTCGGTTCGCCGTCCGCATCGCGGACAATCACACCGCCTTCTGGGTCCGGTGTGTTTTTAGTAATTCCTGCTAAAGCTAGCGCGCTGGAGTTAGCTAATACCGCATGCCGGCAAATCCGCTTTAAGATCATTGGCGACTCTGTAATTTCATCCAATTCGTTGCGGTGGAAAATTTTCCGATCCGGAAAATTGTTTTCATTCCAGCCTTCTCCAATAAACCAATCGTTTTTCACAATGCCCGCTGTTGCTGCCACCAAGCGTTCTTTCATTTCTTCGGCCGATGTGATTTTCGATAAGTCGACGCGAAGCAATCTTTCACCGTGGCCAATCATGTGCAAATGGCTGTCAACCAATCCCGGATAAACCACTTTTCCTTGCAAATCGATTTCTTGATCTGCTTCGTTTTTTAGTTCTTCATATGTACCAAGCTTGGCTATCTTATCGCCGGCAACTAAAACCGCTTCCACTGTTTCGCCTTCTGCCGCCATCGTATAAATTTTGCCCCCGTGCCATAACACGTTCATGTGACCACTCCTTTTCTCTTTCATTATCATAATTCCATTTTCGGTTGCAGACAATATAATTGATTTGAAAAAGTCAAAAAAGTTCTTTATGATATGCAGTAATTCCAAACTTATCAAAAGAAAAAGGCGAATTAATATGGTATACTAATTTTTATCTATAGAAAGCAGAGGTGAACCCTTCAAGCCGAAGGGACGAATTGGACAGTATACTTATTTTGAATTTGTTTTTAGTCGTTTTGCTTATTGCGCTTACTGCGCTATTTGTCGGTTCGGAATTCTCCATCATCAAAGTGAGAATGTCCCGTATTGAACAATTGATATCAGAAGGCAATAAAGGAGCGCAGCGAACAAAAAAAATCATCGATAATTTGGATTACTATCTTTCTGCTTGCCAGCTCGGCATTACCGTTACAGCGCTTGGACTCGGCTGGCTTGGTGAACCGACAGTGGAAAGAATTTTGCATCCGGTTTTTGATAATTTTGCGATAGGGGAAACGACATCGTCCATTCTTTCAATCGCGATTGCTTTTACAGTTATTACGTACGTGCACGTGGTCATCGGTGAATTGGCGCCGAAAACGCTAGCCATTCAATACGCAGAAAGTATGGCGTTGTTTTTCTCTCGGCCTTTGATTCTTTTTGGGACCATCATGGGACCGTTCATCTGGCTGATGAACGGCTCTGCCCGATTGTTTTTGCGCATGTTCGGCATTGAACCTGCTGGGCACGAACAAGCACATTCAGAGGAAGAACTGAAAATCATCATGACGCAAAGCTATCAAAGCGGGGAAATCAATCAAACTGAACTATCGTACATGCAAAATATTTTTTCGTTTGATGAACGGATGGCCAAGGACATTATGCTGCCGAGAACTCAAATGGAAACGATTTCCCTCGAAATGAATCATAATGATTTGATGGATATTGTTCGGGACAATCAGTACACCCGATATCCGGTCACTGAAAATGGGGATAAAGACGACATCATCGGCTTTATCAACATGAAAGAAATGCTGACAAATTACACGTTTAAACAGGACTTGAAAGAAAGTGCCGTTGTGCACGATATTCCGTTTGTCCATGAAATGGCGCCGATTCAAGATGTCTTGCGAAAAATGCAGAAAGAACGCGTCCACATGGCCATCGTGATCGACGAATACGGCGGTACGGCCGGCGTTATTACAATGGAAGATATTTTAGAAGAAATTGTCGGAGAAATCCGAGATGAGTTTGATGAAGATGAACAAGAAGACATTAAAGCAATTGATGCCAATAACTATTTATTGAATGGCCGTGTGCTGCTGTCTGACTTGGAAGACCGATTCGCCCTTGTCTTTGACGACAGCGAAGACGTCGACACCATCGGCGGCTGGATTCAATTGAAGAACACCGATATTCATGAAGGCGGCTCAGTCACTATGCCGAATTTTTCGGTGACGGTGAAAGAAATGGAAAACCACCAAATCATCAGCGTCTTATTGACCATCCATACCGATACAAACGATTCAGCGAAAGAATTAGCCGATTTAAACATAGAATGAAAAAATCCCCACCGCCTTTTCAGGCGGTGGGGATTTTTTTGTTAGCGGGTTATTTCTTTTCAATCTGAGATTTTTCGTATTCGAATTTTTTCATGAGCATTTCACCCGAATAGCCTTCTTTGATGAGTCTCGCTAAAATGACTTTCGTTTCACTATCTGCTGCTTCGGGGTAGTCCTCGCGGTCAAATTCAACAACGTTTTCTTCATCTATAATCCAATCAGAAAAACTGCCCGTGTATAAGCGAATGTGGCCATGGCCTTTTTCGGCGAGCATGGCATAAAGGGCAGCCGCAGTGACTCCGCTGCCGCAATAAACGATTGCTGGCTCGTGCTGTTGGACAACATCTGAAAAATCGACATCCACTTGGAATTCGTTTCGGCTAACCAGCTGCTCCCAATCAAAATTGCGTGCTCCTGGAATTCGCCCCGCCACCTTGTCAATTGGTTCTTCCAAGCCCATATAACGTTCTGGTGAACGGGCATCCACGAGAACACCGAGCTCTTTGCCGTCAATGACGTTTTTCACATAAGAGCGGTCCGCATACAGCTGATCTTGGAATTTCGGTTCAACAGAAGTGGGTGTAAATTCCGGCACTTCGCTGCTGGTGGTGATTCCTTGTGCTTTCAACGCCTCAAAACCTTTTTTGCTGATGAGCACTTGTTCAAATCCCGCGTATTTTAACAGCCACCACGCACGCGCTGCATATGGCGAACCGCCTTGGTCATAAACGACAACCGCATCGTTCGTCGACAATCCACTGGTGCGGATCAAGCGAACCAAATGGTCTTTTGATGGCATTGGATGGCGTCCAGCGCCGGACGCCATATCCGATAGATCCGTCTCAAGGTCCCAAAAAATCGCTCCTGCTACATGCTCCTCGTTATACCAGCTTCTGCCCGTTTCTGAATTCCCTAAATCAAATCTTGTGTCGATCCATCGGTAATTGGTAGTATCAGTCGTTTCGATAAATACGTTCATCGTTACACCCTTTCTTCCGTCAAATTTGAAAACCGCTGTTTCCATTGCGCCAACTGTTCTTGTTCTTGCAACAATGTGCGTTCGGAATCGAGCTGATCGACCGCTTGGCGCAATATATGCTGCCGTAAGCCTTCCGCTTCTTGTTCGATCCAAAACTCCGCCCATTCAGCAAGCTTGCCTTTTTCAGCAGTTAAATACGATTGGGCATCCGGTTCCATTAACCCCTGCAACGCATCACGCAGTTTTTCTTTTTCATTTTTCTCGAAAAAGTTTTTATTGTTTTTATAGTACGATTTGACAGACGAATAATCCGCTGTTTCAAACGGCTTGTCTATCGTCAACATGGCGGCGTCTTCTGTTTCATACGGCGTAAATGAAAATGCCGAATTCAGCTCTTTTAGCTTTTGGGCATCGTCTTTAAAACGAGCGGCCAACTTTTTCTCGATAAATTGCGCCAAACGGAAATTCGTGACACGCAATTCTTGTTCAAAATCAAAGCCTATCATATTGGCGATTTCTTTCAATGCCGAATCAAGCGCTTGCTGCGGTGGTTTATTATTAAAAACTGCTGGGTTGAACGCTTCTTTGAAAAAATCGTTAAAGCGGTAAAAAACCCGCTGATTGACGTAATACAGAAGTTCCCCCAATTCCTGGTTGGCTTCTTTTGTTAACAATTTTGCGATTGATGCGCTGAACATGATGCGCAGTTGTTGCTCCAAGCGCTTCAGTTCTTCCAAACGCTCGTCTTTGCGCAAGAGATTCTGTTCCGTATGTTCGATCAAATCATGCAGCCGTTCGACTGTTTTTTGAATTTCTTCCCCCAGTGCTTGGACAGCCATGCCTTTCAATTCTTCATCCAAGAACGTCTGGAACGCCGCTTCGAACTCGTTCATGCCAGACGTTTCTTTATCGGACAACGCCAGCAAGCTGGAGACGCCATAAAGCCGAGGGAATCGGATCCCAAAACGCTGCAGCTCATTTTGGACATAGCTGACAACTGCGTCTTTTTCTTCTTTGTTATTGGCCAAGTCGATGGCGTTGACAATAAAGAACATTTTATCCATTTCAAATGCATCTTTGACCCGTCCAAGCTGAATCAAAAACTCCCGGTCGGCACGTGCAAACGCGTGATTGTAGTACGTGATGAACAAAATGGCGTCGGCATTGCGGATGTATTCGAATGCCACGTTTGTGTGGCGGGCATTGATCGAATCGGCTCCCGGCGTGTCCACGATGGTCACTCCATTCCGCGTCAATTCGCAATCAAAATAAAAATCGATTTCGTCGACGAAACAGCTTTTTTCTTCTTGTGCCACATACTGTCCAAATTCTTCCCGGTTTGCACGCAGCGTTTCACCTAAACGGTTTTTAAAAAGCGGGTAGCCTTTTTGGAAAGCTGAAACAAAGGATTTGTGGACTTGCTGTTCGGTTGCGGCATTTTCCGGAACCGATGAAGCTTTTGCATACGCATCGTCCAATGTAGTAATTTTAATGCCTAGAGCTTGGAATGAAATGCGGACATCATCGGTCAATTGCGCCGCGGTTTTCAAGCGGACATCTGCCGTTTCATGCGGATGGTTTTCTGTTACTGGGCGGATTCGATTGATGGTGGCCGTTGTCGGGTTTGGCGATACCGGCAAAACCTTTTCGCCGAGCAGCGCATTGGAAAATGACGATTTGCCGGCGCTGAATGCACCAAATAATGCAATCGTGAATTCTTGCCCTTCCAGCCTTGCCGCCTTCCGCTTTAAGTAGTTGGCGGTTTCGGCAAATCCTTTGATCGGCGCTACCGCTTCCGCCGTTTTCAAAGCCCGGGCAATCACATTTTGTTCATCAAACGCAGCAGCGCCCGTTCCTTGTTCTATTTGTTCACGTTCGTCAACGAGATCCGTTTCTGCTTTTAGCATCGAAGGGTCAAACTGCAGCATGTCTTCGATGGAAACTTGGAAATCCTGTTGCCATTTGCGTATGGTTGTTTCAGCTGCAGCTTGTTGAGATGGCAGCATGGCAGAAAACGCGCGTTTGACTTTGCCGATTTGTTCATCCATTTCTTCTAAAGTCTGGATAGCCAGCATTTTTCGGTTTAATTGGCCGGCCTTCATGTCGATTTCCGTGCTAGCGTCATCTGACAAACCTTCAAATTTTTCTTTTTGTGCTTTTTTCCAGCTATCGGTTTCTTTAATAAACCATTTCTGGACGGCAGCCGAGATATTGTTGGCAAAATTCAGCACCGCATCTCCTGATAAAGTGGCGCCTTTCGGGATTTGATCTTCCACAACTGAAAACGGCACAGGGAACGCCATTTCATCAATTGTCAGCGATTCTTCATCGGTCAGCAAGTTCGCGTCTTTCAAAGACCATTTCATCAATTTTTTTAAATGAGTCGAGATTTGGGATTCGGCTATTGTCGCCAACCGCTCTTCCACTTCGTTTTTGCGGAAGTCGCGCTCTTCTTGCGTCTTTTTGCCGCTGAACAACATGCCAACTTTAAAATTCGGCTGCACGGATTCCAAATACGCAGTCAACGCGTTGCGCAATTCGTATGGCATAATGTTCGCATTTTCTACAAGTGCTTTCCGGTCTTTTTCAAAGTTTGATTGCCAATCGCCAAAATCTAGAACGGATATCCGGCGTGATACTTGCGCCATTTCTTGTTTTACATCGTCCCGCATTTGCCATTCTTCTTCGGACAAAAACGAAGAAAACGCCTGAAGCCGCTCCATCTTTTCTTCTTCTAAAAACTGCAGGTGTTCGTCTTTTAGCTGCTGCAGCGCTTGCTGCGCCGCAGCGTCTGCGTTGCCTTTCCAGCCTTCCATGGCAGAAGACACCAGGCTTTTCACATTGTCGAAATCGTTGCCAGGAAACGCATGGTCTTTCAAAGAAGTGAAAAAGATGCCTTTTGGAGCAACGCCCCAAGCTGCAAACGAATCGTATACCGATTTCTGGAAGTCGGAAAAACTCAATTCTTTCGCTTGGTGTTTATCAATTTGGTTGACGATCAAGTAGACGTCCGTGTATTTTTGCAATTCTCTCGTGAAATTGAAATTGAGTTCCGACTGGACATGGTTATAGTCCATGACGTAAAACACCATATCGGCTACGTGAAGCGCCGATTCGGTCGACATTCGGTGCGCATCGTCCGTGGAGTCGACGCCTGGCGTGTCCATAACGGTGATGCCTTCCGGCAAGACTGATTCTTTATGGCCGATTTCAATTTGTGTCACGTCGCCGCTTTTGCAGAACGCTTTAACCGCTTCAAAATCATAGTTTTCAGGAAAATAAACCGGTGTTTCGTTTTTCCGGTTGACGATGGCGAAATCCGCTTCCGCTTTTTGCACATTGACGATATTCGCACTCGTCGGAATCGGGCTTGATGGCAATAAGGTTTCCCCTGTCAACGCGTTAATCATCGACGATTTCCCTGAAGAAAAATGCCCGGCAAAGCCAATGATAAAATTGTTTTTCAGCACTTTTTTGGCAAATAGCTCTGCTTTTGCCGCTCGTTCACTGTCTTCGTTTTCTTCAAAAATATGATAAAGCCGAGCTGTTTCGATTAATTCTTTTTGGTGGTCTAAAGCTGTCATTTGGTATCTCCTTCTACACATACTGTTCCTATCATAGCATTTTTTCCCGGCGAACGAAAAAAATCCCTTCCAAAAAGGAAGGGATTTCTCTTTGGTCAAGAAAAACCGTGAATGCTCATTCCGCCGTCAACGAATAATGTTTGGCCAGTTATGTAGCTTGCCGCATCCGATGCCAAAAATACGACGGGCGATGCCACTTCAGGAAGTTCCCCAACACGTTTCATCGGCGTAACAGCCAAGATTGAATTCAAGTAGTCTTCATCATTCAATAATTTCTCGGTCAGTGGAGTTCTGAAATACCACGGGCCGATTGCGTTGACCCGGATGTTCGCCGGCCCCCATTCCATCGCCATCACTTTGGTCATTTGAATAATCGCCGCTTTGGAAGCCGCATAGACAATACCTGTTTTCAGCGCGCGTTCCCCGCCGACTGAACTAATGTTGACGATGGATCCGCCGGCTGCCATTTTTTTCGCTGCTTCCTGTGAAAACATAAAAACGCTTTGTGCGTTCGTATCCATGATTTTATGCCATTCTTCATCTGTGGCGTTCGCCAAACTGGATCTGATGTTCATGCCGGCATTGTTAACAAGCACATCCACCGCCCCAAACTGTTCAATGGTTTTGTCAACTGCTTGCCTGATTTGTTCCCGGCTTGTAATATCGGCTACGCAATAGCTGGTCCGCTCATTGTCGATTTCCGCTTGCACTTCTTTTAAATCCGACTCGGTCCGAGCAACTAGCATGACGTTTGCGCCCGCTTCCGCGACGGCTTGCGCAATAGCTTTTCCAATTCCTTTTCCTGCCCCTGTGACAATAGCGGTTTTTCCTTCTAAACTAATCGATTTCAACATAAAATCCCCTCCTTTTTTCATTATAATCAAAAACCAAAAATTTTGTTTCATTGACTCTTCGAACTCGGCTAAGGAAAAAAGCCTTGAAGCAATTAGCTTCAAGGCTTTTCCGTCAAATTATGTCAGCTGGTAAATTTTCGAGTATTTGTCTTCCAAGTACGCAGCCAAATGCCCGGCGTTCAAGCCTTCGCCTGTGGCGTCCTGCAAAATTTCCAGCGGTTTTTTCATCGCGCCGTGCTGGTGGATATGGGTCGTCAGCCATTCGCGGATTGGCGTAACGTTGCCGTCTGCCAACAGTTCATCATAATTCGGCAAATCTTTCAGCAAGGCGTTTTTAAACTGGGCGGCATAAATATAGCCGAGGGCATAAGACGGGAAATAGCCGAAGCTTGCGCCTGCCCAGTGGACATCTTGCAAAACGCCTTCTGCGTCGTTTGACGGGCGGACGCCCAAATATTCTTCGTATTTATCGTTCCATAGCTGCGGCAGATCCGCGACTTTCAAATCGCCGTTGAACAAGCCTTTTTCCAGTTCATAGCGAATCATGATATGCAGGGCATACGTCAGTTCATCGGCTTCGATCCGGATCAGCGATGGTTTTGATTCATTGATGGCGCGGTAGTAATCTTTTTGATCAATGCCCTCGAATTGCTTCGGCGCATACGATTTCAGCAAATCAAAGTTTTTGGTCCAAAAATTTTCGCTGCGTCCGATAAAGTTTTCAAAAAACAACGACTGCGATTCATGGATGCCCATCGAAGCGCCGTCTTCAACCGGCATACCGGTCAGTTGTTCGCTGAAGTTCTGCTCATACAAGGCATGTCCGCACTCGTGCATCGTCCCGAATACAGCTGTCCGGAAATCATTTTCATCGTATGCTGTAGTGATGCGGATATCGTAGCGGTTGATGTTGATCATAAACGGATGCACCGTTTCATCCAAGCGGCCTGCTTCAAAATCATAGCCAAGCTGGCGAAGGATGTTGTTGCTCAACTCGCGCTGTGCTTGTTCAGAAAAATAGTCGTACAAAAACTTCGTTTCCGGTTTGTTCGGCGACTCCTGAATTTTTTTGACGAGCGGCACAATGCGGTCACGCAATTGGCCAAACACTTGATCAAGCACTTCAGTCGTCATGCCGGGCTCGTATTGGTCGAGCAGCGTGTTGTAAGGACTGCCGTTTTTCTCGCCCCAATAGCCGATCATTTTTTTCGTGCCAGCAACCAATTGTTCCAAATAAGGCTCAAAAAGCGAAAAATCCGCTTGTTCTTTCGCATCTTCCCAGACGGATTCCGCTTTTGCTTGCAGCACAACGAATTTTCTGTATTCTTCAGGCGGGACTTTTTTGCTCAAATTATAATCTTTGCGGGCTTCTTCAACCGAGCGGCGCATGACCGGCTCGAGCTCTTCTTTTTTCGCTTCTAGACTGGCGATTAGGTCGCCAAATTCATCGGATGTGGACAAATTGAACACTTCCGACGATAAAATGCCAATCGTTTCCGAACGCAGATCGGCGCCTTTTTTTGGCGCCCCCGTACGGAAATCCCAATAGAGAAGCGAAACGGCTTCATTGAATCCATTCATTTTCTTAAGATGTTCGATAAATTGATTTTCCAGCGACAAAGCAATCCCTCCAATAAGTTCTCAAACTAATTGTAGCATAAGAAGAGAGACTATTTAGAAATTTTCGGCAGGCACCGGTAAAATTGTTTGCCACAAATGTTCAAGTGCCAGCTCTTCTTCATTCACCAATAAATGAATTTCTCCGTAATCTTTAGACGTGCGGATCAAGCGGCCAATTCCTTGCTGGATGCGCAATTGCATAAACGGCAAATCGATATCTTCGAGCGGGTTTTCACTGAACTTGCGTTTGGCGTCAAATACCGGATCATGAGGCGGGAATGGCAAGTCGACGATGATCACTTTCGTCAGCGCTGCTCCTGGAAGATCGAGGCCTTCCCATAAGTGATACGAACAAAGCACTTGGAATTTGCCTTCTTGGAATTCTTTGACGACAGTCGACAGTTCACGGTCTCCTTCAAATTCGATTTTGTAGGCATGATCAAGCGGCAACGACTGCTTGAAACGTTCCATATCCAGTTTCGATTTGAACAAGACTAAGGTCTGATCGCCGGTGCTGAACAAATCGTAAATGCGCTGAAGTTTGTCGGTTTGTTCTAACGGGTGCTTGAAAATTTTCATGACGTCTCCATAATCGAACGGGGACGGCACCGAAAACTTCTGGTAATCCATGATGCCGAGGCTGTCTGACAAATAGCTGAAATCTTTTTGAATAGACAGTGTGGCAGAAGAAAAGACAATCGGCACTTTGCCGTCAAACAGCTTCTCGTCCAGGATATCGGTCACTAGGCGCGGCATGATAACGAGCGTTTCCACTTCGTCTTTTACTTCGAGCCAGTTGATCGCGTCCCCTTCTTCAACAAACAAACGCATGGAGAACGTGTAGGCATCAAAATACTCTTCAGCCATTTTCAATTCGTATTCCGGAATGGTATACAATTCCCCTTCAAAGACAAATTCTTCCATCATTAAATCGATGTGTTGCACCAATTCGTTGCCAAGTGCGATCAATTCCGGTTTTTTGTGAATGCCTTTTCGGTCTTCTTCGCTTGGAATGAGACAGCTGCGAAGCGTTTTGAAAAATTCATTGTGCAAATCGATGCTTTTTTCGATCATGTTTAAGGTTTTCTCGCGAACGCCGTCGACCATGATGCTTTCGGTGATTTCCAGCAAGGTCCGTTCCTGGACTTCATAAGTCAAAGCCCGTTGTGCTGAAAATTCCAGTAAATGCCCTTCATCCAAAACGATCAACGAAGTTTCCGGCAAAAGCGGCGTTTGCCCTTCACGCGTACGTGTTTCTTTTGTCCAAATATGCTCCATTAAAAAGTCATGTGAACAAATGACCAAATCGGTCGCTTCCCGGTAGTGGTTGCGGTGAATGGTTTGGCCGCATTTATTGCGCATTTCGCAAGCTGCACAATTTTGGATGGGGTGGTAGTTGACTTGCTGCCATTCTTCATCGGTTACCTCCGGGAAACTCGAACGTTCGCCGTAAGGATACATGTTCTGCATGGAATAAGTTTTATTGACAAATTCAGGCAGGCTTTCTTGGATTTCGTCCAAAAAATCGGCACCGCTGCGTTTTTGCGCGCCTTCAAGACGCTGCAGGCATAAATACTGGTCGCGCGATTTCGCTAACCGGACATCGAGATTCAAGTCAAACAAGTCGTTTAAGCGGTCGATATCGCCGCCTTTTTTCACAAGCTGTTCGATCAAGGTTTCGTCTGCACAGGAAATCAAAGCAGGGCGCCCTTTGTAGCGGGCATAAGCGATGGCAGGAAGCAAATAAGCCAAAGTTTTACCCGTGCCGACGCCGGCTTCTGCAAACAGGACCGCTTTGTCTTTTAAAGCTTGCTCGATTTGAAACGCCATGAAGATTTGTTCGTCGCGTTCGTCATAGCCTTTTTCCGGAAGCACATCGTAAAATATATCGCCGATCCATTCGCTGAGCGATTCAAAAAAAGTTTTGTCTTTCGTTAACGGAAATGGTATAGGTTGTCTCATAGAAGCTCCTCACAGAGAAACGGAAGGGCCAGTGCCCTTCCGTTCTCTACTCTTTTATTTTTTTGGGCTTTCTCCCCAGAACTGAAACAAGTCCGTCCGGATGAAACCGTTAAATAATTTTCGTTTTTTTGTAGCTGGCTGGCCATACAATGTTTCAAATCTGCCCATCGAAGACAGCATGTACACCGACCACGTCGGGTGTTTCGAAAACACATGCCCCATGTCGCTGATCATTTCTTCAATCACTTCGATTTCGCCGATCCGCTCACCGTAAGGCGGGTTACCAATGACGACGCCGTTTTCTTCTTGAGTTGTGAAATCTTTTACTTGTCGCTGGTCGAATTTAATCAAATCCGCAAAGCCCGCTTCACGTGCGTTTTCTTCTGCGATTTTAACCATGCGGTGGTCAATGTCGGTCCCTAAAATATTCAGCGGCTGGTCGTAATTGGCCAGTTCTTCAGCTTCATTTCGGGCATCTTCCCACCATTGCGGTTTGATCCATGGCCACGACTCGCTGTCAAAATCGCGGTTAAATCCAGGAGCGATATTTTGTCCGATCATCGCCGCTTCAATAGCGATCGTACCAGAACCGCAGAACGGATCCACAAATGGACGGTCCGGAGTCCAACGCGATAATTTCACAAGAGCTGCAGCCAGTGTTTCTTTCAATGGCGCTTCGCCTTGGTCCAAACGGTAACCGCGTTTATGCAGCCCTGCTCCGCTTGTGTCAATCGACAACTGAACTTTGTCTTTTAAAATGGAGACTTCGATTTTAAAGCGCGGACCCGATTCATCAAGGAATGAGTTGCGCGCATACGCTTTTTTCATCCGTTCAACAATCGCTTTTTTGACAATCGACTGGCAATTTGGCACGCTATACAGTGTCGATTTGACGGATTTCCCGGAAACCGGGAATTCTGCATCGACGGGGAGAAATTTTTCCCATTCAATGGCTTTGGTCTTTTCAAACAATTCATCAAATGTATACGCGTTAAATTCACCGGCAATGACTTTTACCCGGTCAGCTGTCCGGAGCCACAAATTCGCTTTGATGATGGCTTTTTCGTCTCCTTCAAAAAAGACTTTGCCGTTTTCGGTTTGGGTTTCAAAGCCCAGTGCTTTCACTTCATCGGCAACGATGGATTCCAGGCCCATGGCCGCAGTCGCTAGTAATTTATAAGTCGTCATAACAACGCCCTTTCTTGGTGCAAGATATTAACTATATATAAGTTGAACTTAATTATTAATATATAAGTTGAACTAATGATTCTCACTTGTAGATATTCCGCAAAACAACTGTGCTTTCCGCGGGCTCGCGCCGAACTAACTCGGGCTTTTTGCCCGAGTGTCGTGCACTTCATCGCTACGCTGCTCCCTTAGGAGTCTCCGCTGTTTTGCTCCATATCTTTTAGCTAACTAGCAGTAATAGAAGAACCATCCATATGATTTCTTGGGTAGCTAGAAATTTTTAGCTTCGGCGAGTCCAAGGGCTAGGCGAAGCAATAAGACGAGTGGTCTTCTAGGCTTATTGCTGGAGCCATGCCCAAAGCGACCGAAGCGGGGTGTAAAAGAATACTTCTTTGGTTCAACTTATATAGGTTGTACTAAAAATATTTTTAAAAAGCAGAAGGTTTCTGCTTTAGCAATAATTCCATCAAACTGCACATCTATGCGCATTTATTTAAATAAGTAGAAAAGCTCCCCATCCGGAGAGCCTTTGATAAGCATTTTAAAGCCACAAGAAATTCTATAAGCCATGTTTTGTTTCCACGTACTCAAACAGCTTTCGCCTCGTACTAGTGGACGGCAACCATCTATCTGCAAGACTAAACTTGCCTCTTCCTCAGTTCAGTTCCTTCAGAAAAGTGCCCCTACCATAATTTGGGTTTCTCACTCGCGGGGTTTACCTCGTTCCACCTGCATAATTTCTTATGCAGCTCCGTCACTGTGGCACCTTCAGGGTATTTCGGCCATATCCGAAGACTTAGGCGTTCTACCCGCCGTCAACTGCAAAGCAGCTGCCCCAGCTTATTGTTTCGCTGGGCGCGATCACTACGGCCATCGCAGGTCCGTGTGAGCATGGACTTTCCTCTCCAAGTCAAAAACTTGGAGCGATTGCCAGAATTTCAAATGGCTTTACTAGTATAAGCTATTTCACGAAAGAAAACAACGAATTTACTCGTTGTTCAACTTGTTGCCGAATACGTGATTTTCCAAATGAGACAAACGGCGCAAAATATCGAAGTTTGTCGTTCCTGGAACCGGTGTCGCTTGCTTTCTCGGCATATCTTCTATTTCTGAGCGCAGCCGGCGGTTTTCATTTTGCAATTGCTCAATTTTCTTTGCAAACACTT
Organism: Planococcus sp. YIM B11945; assembly: GCF_050864155.1. Lineage (NCBI taxonomy): Bacteria > Bacillati > Bacillota > Bacilli > Caryophanales > Caryophanaceae > Planococcus > Planococcus sp. YIM B11945. The sequence continues at coordinate 85,045 of NZ_JBOZWR010000002.1, forward strand.
CATAGTCTTGAATGATTTCATCCAAAAAATGATCGACTTCATCTTGGTTATAGCCGCGCATGCCGGTCTTGAAATCTTTTTCTAAAATATCTTTAGCTGTGAATTTAGTGTCCATTTTTATCGTCCTTCCATTAAGGTGAAACTTCACTAAGCAGGAATTCTTCACCTGCTGATTGTAAGTTGAACCATTCAAAATTAGTAAATTTTGAGCCCTAGCTCAGAATAAAACCTGTCTTACGCTAAGTATAGCATAAGGCAGGTTTTACATGTCTATAACTTCTCAGGTTCGGGACGTTTTTTTCTCTTCTTTTCTTCTAACCGCAACAAGCGTTTCTGGATATCTTGAACTAATGAGGGGCGGACCTTCGTGTGTTCGCTTGCTTCTTTCGCAAAACCGGCCATTATAATTGCTTGGTCTAAATTGCCCAGTTGGTGTTCATACAGTTTTGCTGCATGGACCCATGCCTCTACTTCAACAGTACCGCGCAAATGTGGCGCGGCTTCTTTAAAGAGCTTTACTGCTTCCTCAAAGTGGCCGCTCCGCTTTTTCTGGATTGCCAGAAAATACCTGGCGAGCGCCGATTGTGCCCCCCGCTCTTCCGTCACCAGTTCCAAGTAAACTGCGCTTTGGTCAAACTGCTTTAAATCCGCGTACCATTTTCCGATATTCGTATACGCTCCGCTCGTTTCCGACACAAAGTCTTCCATTAATAAATCCGAAGACAGCACATAAAGCGAAACGAGCGACAAAATATCGAGCTCATTATGATACAGTACTTTTTCCAGCGCTTCTGGAAAGCCGCTTTTGACAGCATCCAAATAAATGGCGGGAATCAAATAGCCCGGAACATCGCCTTCCCGCACAAACCCCAATTTTTCTTCTTCAATGGTGCTCAGCTTCATGCGCTCGAGCTCATTTTTCCAAATGCGCTTCGTTCCATGGAACAAATCGATTTGACGGGGAACCGGAAGCTTTGGCAATAAATGGCGGTGCATCGTCCATCGAGACGTGAGCTGCGGCCAGTCAAAACTTTTGCCGTTATACGAAAAAATGATTGGGTCTTCTTCCCGCCATAACCCTGTCTCATATAAAAAAGCCGCTTCGTTCGAAGGATCCGGCATGATGTATTGAATCATTTCAAAGTGATCCTCTTTTCGCGTTAGCAAACCGGCTAAAAAGATATACGCTCCTGTGCCGCTAAGTCCCGTCGTCTCAGTATCAAAAAAGACAATCGGATCAGCGGGGCTTAATTTAAACGGATGGTCGAACGCCACATTGCCCCAGGATTTTAGCACACGGTCCATTTCTTCAAGCTTCACTTTGCCATGCTGCGTATCTAGTGGATAGCGGATTTTTTTTTGGAAGACAAAGCCATATTTATTTTCGATGAGCTCAAGCCCGATTTTCTTCCATTCGGCTTCATGAACCGGCCGTTCAATGGCTTTCGGTTTTTGCTTTTTGCCCGGTTCTTTTTTTAATAAGCCTTTCATCTGGAGAAGCTTGCTCTCAAACGACATATGCGTTCACCTCTCTTTGCGCAGCTCGTCGAGCAAATGGATAACTTGGTCTTTCATGCTGATGGCTGCGTCTTGTGCACCGATGCACGACGGACAGCCGTCCATGCATGGACATTCCGAAACGTGCTGATGCGCTTTATCAAGCAGCGGCTGCCACAAATCGTATATCCGTTCAGAAATCCCAATGCCTCCCGGGTAAGAGTCGTGGATGAAAAACGATGGCATGTCATTGTGCGGCGATTTCACTTGCGGCACGACGTGGACGTCCCGGCGGTCGCTTTGCACAAAAATCGGTATAAATGATTCCAGTGCATACGCTGCCCCGGTCATCGTGTCCGAAAGCTCGGACTCGCTAAAGCCGTTGGGGCGTTCAAAACTGAGCCAAGTCGACGATGTGTGAAGTTCTTCTGCCGGCAACGAGATTGGCCCCGAACCGATGTTGTCATGGGAATCAAAACGAATTTTCTTGAAAATGGTCGGCATCGCCAATACCGCGATGTCGCCAAATTGAACATTGGAATCGTGCAATTTTTTCGTTTTGTCTTCGCTCATCACTTTCAGCTCGATTGCCAAATTGGCATCGGTGAAATAATCGACATCCACTTCTGTGACGTACGCCTTCTTTTCTTCCCAGTCGAGGATTTCCACTTGGAATTGCGTCCCTTGATGAAGATAGATCGCTTCTTCATGAAGCAGCGTCATGGCGCTAAAGCGGTCCATTTCCCCAATCACTTTCGTATCTGCTGGAACCGATTGGTCGATGATGACGACGTTTTCTTGCGACGCAGAACGCAGTGAAATGTCGTGCGCCGGAAAACGGTCGCTCATCCAATGCCACCGGTCCGAAGTCCGGACAAGAACCCCTTCATCCGCCAAGTACTCAAGAAGTTCCTGCACGTCAAATTCGCCGTACTGGTCATCAATTGCGAAAGGAAGTTCAAACGAAGCACATTTCAAATGATCCATTAAGATAATGATGTTTTCCGGATGGATGCGCGCTTCTTCCGGCGATTGGTCAAGCAAATATTCCGGGTGGTTGATGATATACTGATCTAATGCCGTCGATTGGGCAACATAGACGACGAGCGATTCGTCCTGCCGTCTGCCGGCTCGACCCGCCTGCTGCCATGCACTGGCAATATTGCCGGGATAGCCGGTCATGATGCAAGCCTGAAGCTGGCCAATATCGACGCCAAGCTCCAATGCATTGGTCGAAACGACACACTGGATCGTGCCATCTCTCAAGCCTTTTTCAATCGCCCGGCGTTCCGTCGGCAAATAGCCGCCGCGGTAGCCCTTGATCGATTCGTCCTGCAGTTTCATTTTCGTGATCGCCTGCAAATAGGTCACTAGCATTTCGACTCGGACACGGCTTTTTGCAAAGACGATCGTTTGAATTCCTTGTTTGATCAAATGGGTCGCAAGGTCGCGCACCTCGAGTATGGCGCTTCTTCGTACGCCAAATGTTGGATGGATGATTGGCGGGTTGTAAAAGACGATGTGTTTTTTGCCGCTCGGCGCTCCGTTCTGATCAATAAGCATGTGATCCGTATTTGTCAGCTTTTCCGCCAATTCTTTCGGATTGGCAATCGTTGCCGATGTGCAAATAAAGATCGGATTACTGCCGTAAAATTCACAGATCCGCTTGAGACGGCGAATCACGTGGCTGACATGCGTTCCAAATACCCCTTTATAAGTGTGCAATTCGTCGATGACTATATAATGAAGATTTTCGAAAAGCGAGACCCACTTCGTATGATGCGGCAATATGGCAGAATGCAGCATGTCAGGGTTGGTCATAACGATTTGTCCGGCTTTTCTCACTTTAGTGCGAATGGCCGGAGACGTGTCGCCATCATACGTATACGACAAGATATCTTTTTCCGTTTTTTCGATCAAGTCGTGAAGATCGCTTTTTTGATCTTGTGCCAGCGCTTTTGTCGGGAACAAATACAAAGCTCTAGCGTTAGGATCATTGAATATTTTTTGCAGCACCGGCAAGTGATAGCAATACGATTTGCCGGATGCAGTCGGCGTCACGGCCGTGAATGATTTATTTTCTTTCGCCAAATCAAATGCTTGGCGCTGGTGCGTGTATAATTTGTCAACGCCTTTTTTCCGCAGCGCCGCTTTTAAGCTGTCGTGCATTTCCGGTGGGAATTCCGCGTACTTGGCCGGTTTTTCTTTCATCGTGTGCCAGTGGACAATCCGCTCCATCATATCCGGTTCGGTTTTCCATTCGTTCATTAACTCCGGCAGGGATTTGCGTTTGATCATGGCATCTCGCTCTTTTCATCAATAGCATGGATAAACGTCTGAAGCGTATATTGCGCCGCTTGGATCGTTTGGATAAATCGTTTTTTGCTCGTTTCTTTATAAAAGCTTTGCACAAAAAATTGCGCCATGCCTTCTGCCGCGTTATCAATTTGCGGTTTGTGTACATGTTTGGGCCGCTCTTTCTGAATATATAAAAGTGACTGCTTTTGCCACTCGTTTATTTGTTCGTGCCAGTAATCGGCATATGGTTTTACATCTTGATAAAAATCCGGAACCGCGTCGCGCTCACGCATCTCATAAAAACGGTCCAGGCATTTTCCGCATTCATCGTATAACACGGAAGAGAGTTCTCGTACTGTCATTATTAACCCCTCCATTGCCCTAAGTTTATCATATTCGCATATCGGAGACGAACTTAATCGAACAGACATTCTTTTCATTTGGAAATAATCGCGTCTTCCGCTATCATTAGTCTAGAGTTTTTGAAACTTTTGACACACGGACATCGTCTAAATGCGTATGATATGATTGAATAAGCGAGGTGTATCGCCATGACGATCAATTATCCGAACGGGAAAAAATTCATCCCGTCAGCCATTCAGCCTTCCTCAAAAAAGAAAAAGGATTTTTCTTTCAGCAATCGGGGTAAAACATTAGAGGATGAGTTGAATGAAACCAATGAGTATTATTTGCAGCGGGGCCTTGCCGTAGTCCATAAAAAACCTGTCCCTCTGCAAATTGTCAAAGTCGAATACCCTTCTCGCAGCGCAGCGGTGATTCGCGAAGCTTATTTCAGAAGCCCTTCCACTACGGACTATAACGGCGTATGGAATGGAAAATACATTGATTTTGAAGCGAAAGAAACGGAAAACAAAACGTCCTTTCCTTTGAAAAATATTCACGAACACCAAATCCATCATATGTCGCAAGTTGTAAAGCAAAACGGCATGGCGTTTCTGATCATTCGTTTCTCGTCTTTACAGCGCTATTTTGTCATGCGCTTTGAATCTTTGGAATTTTTTTGGGACCGAATGCTTGCCGGAGAGCGAAAATCGATTACGCTGCAGGAAATCGAAGAAAACGCGTTTGAAATTAAATCCGGAGCTTTCCCGCCCATTGACTATCTCTCCATCCTGCAACAGCTTTAACCGAGTCATATTTATGAAAGTGAGGAACCGATTGTGAGCGAGAAACCGATGTCGCGCGAACAGCGCAGAAAAGCAATCGAACAACAAAAGAAAACAGGCAAGAAAAAACAGAAGAAATCTTCAGGGGGATCATGGATTAAACGCATTTTCCTGACCCTGGTATTGATAGGAGTCATAGGATTTGTTTTCGGTGCAGGATTGTTCGCTTATTACGCTAGCAGTTCTCCCGATTTGGATGAAGAATTGCTGAGGGATCCGATCAGCCCTACGATTTTAGCAGCTGATGGCAAAACCGAGATTCCTTATATGACTTCCGAAAAACGGGAATATACAAACTACGAGGACATTCCAAAAAATATGGAAAATGCTATTTTGGCAACCGAAGACAATCGGTTCTACCAGCATTCGGGCATTGACTTGATCCGTTTAGGCGGAGCAGTCATTGCGAATGTCACAGGCGGCTTCGGATCTCAAGGTGCCAGTACAATCACACAGCAAGTCATCAAAAACTCATTTCTTTCCAACGACAAGACCTTAAAGCGAAAAGCACAGGAAGCTTACCTTGCCTACCAGCTTGAACAGGAATATACAAAAGAAGAAATTTTTGAAATGTATTTCAACAAAGTCTTGATGTCAGGAAGCATTTACGGATTTGGCACGGCTGCCGAACATTTTTATGGCAAGCCTCTTGGCGAATTGGAATTGCATGAAGCGGCTTTATTGGCAGGAATGCCTCAAAGCCCGAACAATTACAATCCATTTAAACATCCCGAAGCGGCAGAAAAGCGGCGCAACATCGTGTTAAGTTTAATGGAGCAGCACGGAAAAATTACAACTGCCCAAAAAGAAGAAGCGCAGGCGGCTTCCGCAACAGACGGGCTGTTGAAAGAAGAAGAACGCCCGAAAACGGCGAACGGCGAATACACGGCCTTCATGGAAATGATGGAAGATGAACTTCAATCCCTTGACGGCAATTATGCCCTTGACGAAGGCTTAACCATTTACACCACTTTGGATCCTGGTGTTCAAAAAGCTGTCAACGAAGCCATGTCTTCTGATTTGTTCTTTGATGATGAAGTGGAATCGGCTATGACGGTCGTGGACACAAAAACTGGCGGCATCCGAGCAATTGGCGCTGCCCGCGACTATAGCGGCGATGTCCGAGTCAATTATGCGACGTCACGCGATCGGGTTGTCGGCTCTACAATCAAGCCGATCTTGGATTACGGTCCTGCGATCGAAAATTTAAACTGGTCGACCGGTCAAACACTGGTAGATGAACCATATTCTTATGAAGATGGGCAAGAAGTGCGAAATGTCGACGGCAGGTTCATGGGTGCTCTTACAATGCGCGAAGCGCTATATCGTTCACGCAACATCCCTGCTGTTAAAGCTTTGCAAGAAGTCGGCACGGAAGCGGCTTCTGATTTTACACAGAAATTAGGTTTGGACTTAGGCGACATTTACGAGTCTGCCGCACTCGGAACTCCCGAGAAAAATATGACGACAGTCGAAATGGCAGGCGCTTATGCCGCATTCGGCAATGAAGGTGTCTTTACGAAACCACATACCATCACGAAAATTGTGTTCCGCGACGGTTCTACTGAACAAGTCGTAAAACCGGAACCGGTCCAAGCGATGAAAGACAGCACAGCTTATATGATTACGGATATCTTGCGCGACGTAGTGGATCCTTCGATTGCAGGTGGGTCTGGGAAAGCAGCAAATGTCAGCGGATTGGATTTGGCAGGCAAAACCGGAACATCCAACTATTCATCAAAAGATTTAAATGCTTTCGGTTTAGATTCTTCCTCCGCACCTGATGTTTGGTTTGCGGGATACACGACTGAATTTTCAATTTCTGTGTGGAGCGGCTACCCTAGCGTCAAAACAGGAATTGATACGGCTTCAGACGAACGGTTATTGTCACAGCGTTTATTCAACAACGTCATGACCGAAATTTCGGCTGGCGTTGAAAACGAAGGCTTCACACAACCGGATTCAGTAGTTGAGCGGACAGTTGAAGTTGGGTCCTCCCCTCTTAAACTGGCGAGCGATTTTACGCCGTCCAGTTTGAAACGGACTGAGTTGTTTGTGCGTGGTGCAGAACCGACGAAGATCTCAGAAAAATTTGTCCAAGAAGACTTGAACTCCCCTTCAGGATTACGGGCAAAAGTTGAAGGGCAAGCAGCCTCTTTGACTTGGTCTTATAATGGAGACCAAGACGGCGTCGCTTTTGAAGTCGCAGTCAATGGCAATGCAGTGACGACGACAAGCGACACCGGCTATACGTTCAATGGCCTAGAAGAAGGAGAAACGTATAGATTTACGGTCACAGCCGTTACAGACGACCAACGGAGCGATCCGGCGTCGGTTACTGTAGAGCTTGCTGTAAGCGAAGAACCGGTTGTTCCTGAAGAACCGGTTGTAGAGCCAGAAGAGCCAGATACCACTGAAGAAGAAACACCTCCACCAGCTGATGAGGGCGAAGGCACTGGAAACGATGATGGAAACAACAACGGTGAAGGTGAAGGCAACGACCAAGGCAATGAAGACGGTCAAGGCCAAGGCAACGGAAATGGCCAAGGCAATGGAAATGGCCAAGGCAATGGAAACGGCCAAGGAAACGGTAATGGAAACGGTAACGGTAACGGTAATGGAAACAGCGGAGATAATGGCGGAGAAAACGAAGATGAGCCGGATGAAGACGAAGCTGATGAAAATGAACCGGATGAAAATGAAGGCGGCGAAAACGGCGGAGGAGGCAATTAAAAAGGGACATTACGTCCCTCTCTTCTTTTTTGTGCCAGCAAAAAACCCCTTTAGAGCGGAATTCCGCTCTAAAGGGGTTTTTCTATGTTAATCCAGCCGTTTCAGCTGAACGCGTTTCGCTGCAATGATTTTTTTCATTTCGGAAAACAATTCGTTGAGCTGACGGTATGCTGCAAAGTTGCCAGCACGAGAAACGATGAACGCAAAGCGTTCCTCTCCATTGAGCGGCATGAGTTTCTTGCCCTGTAAAACATCTGTGCATTGCAGCAGCAATTTCTGGTAAAGAAGAATCCCGTCCTTCATCCGTTCAGTTACTCGTTTGTCTTTTCGCTTATGCATGTCTGAAATTTCTTCAGATAGCATCTGCCATTCAAGAAAAAATGGGTCGACGTGTTCTTTAGTTAACTTCTGTGACAATTTCACGATGGACAAGTCCTTTTTTGTCGCGTTTTTTCCCTTCTCTGCACCGATCAAAAAGCGGACAGATATGGCAAGCGGGATTTTGTGATTTGCAATGATAACGCCCAAAGAAAATGATTTGATGATGGGTTTTTGACCAGTCTTCTGCCGGTGTTTTTTTCATAATCGTTTCTTCTACTTGGAGAGGCACGTCTTTCCAGCGATTTAAACCTAGCCGTTTTGCGACCCGTTCTACATGCGTATCAACTGCAAGTGCTGGAATGCCGAACGCGACCGATACAACCACATTCGCCGTTTTTCGCCCAACTCCTGGCAGCGTCATCAACAAATCCCGATCTGCAGGCACCTGGCTCTCATAATCAGTAATCAAAATGTGGCTGAGCGCTTGAATATTTTTGGCTTTATTGCGAAATAAGCCAATCGATCGAATGTCTTGTTCCAGTTCTTCTAGCGGCACAGAGATGTAATCTTCCGGCGTCATGTATTTTTGAAACAGTGTTGCAGTTACCCGATTGACCAATTTATCCGTACATTGTGCAGATAACAATGTCGCAATCAACAAATCAAATGGATTGCGGTGGACAAGTTCACAATGGGCATCCGGAAACATTAGGTTCATTTCATCAAGGCACTCATGCCATTCTTTTTTGCTCATCAAAGCTATCACCTTCTAATTGCGGTCTTCCAGCCAATTGTAAAACTGAACTTTTTTCGCTGAATTTCCAGCAGGCTGAATCCGGATATTTTTCTCACGAAACGAAGTCGCATGTTTAGACACTTCGTTTTTTGTTTTGATGTTTTTCTTCTTCCATTCAAACAAAATGCGATCCACGTAGCGCAAACTGATTTTTTGGGAAATAACCGCTTCTTTAAGCGCCATGCGAATGATTGCGGGCGTATGGCCATCTTGGTCCATCCACATGGATATGGTTTCTATTTCCATCGGCGATAAAAAGCGACCGAATTCTTGTTCAAACAACTGAAAAATTTCTCCTTCCAGCTGCTTTTGGACATTTTCTTTTGCTGAGTGCTGTTCTTTGTAAACGCAGTCCAACAACCGATCCCATAAAGGTTGAAGTGAAATGCGTTCGATCAATACATCTTTTTCGCTTTCCTGGTCAATGGCAATATAGCCTTGCTGCATCAATTTTTGCAGCATGGTCGTCACTGCCATTTGTGAAGTTGACATGCGGGAACCAATTTCGTCAGGTGTAGGAAAGTGGTTTCCTTGTTGCTGAAAAGCGAGCACGTGCATTAGCAGCATCGCTTCTTCGTCTGTGATTTTCAGTTCCTTGTAAAACTGAAAAAAAAGCTGGGAAATGTTCACATTTCCCTGCTCGATCCAAGTTTGCAGTCGATTCGGCTGTTGCATATCCCAACCACCTTTCTATTCTTTTATCTTAGAGAAACCTGTTTCTCCGGTGTATAAATTAAACTCTACATCATTGGTTAAATAGCGGGAAAGACTTCCGCTTGCTATCCGCGGAACTCCTTCCCTTTTATTGCTCAAAATTAAACTAAGATTAAGGGTATAACCGGTTTAATAAACGCGGGAATGGAATAGATTCGCGTACATGCTCTGCACCGCTGATCCAAGCCACTGTCCGTTCCAAGCCAAGTCCAAATCCAGAATGAGGGACTGCGCCGTATTTGCTGAGTTCCAAATACCAAGCGTAGGCATTTTCATCCAAATTGTGCTCGTTGATACGTTGTTTCATCAAGTCGTAATCGTAAATCCGTTCTGAACCGCCAATGATTTCTCCATACCCTTCAGGTGCAATCAAATCAGCGCACAAGACAACGTCATCGCGCTCTGGATGCGGCTGCATGTAGAACGGTTTGATGCCGATCGGGTAATTAACGATAAAAACAGGCATGTCATGGTTTTCAGCAATCGCCGTTTCATGTGGAGCTCCGAAATCATCGCCCCATTTGATGTCGTCAAAGCCGTTATCGTTCAACCATTTGATCGCTTCATCGTATGTGATGCGCGGGAAAGGCGCTTTTATTTTTTCAAGTTTCGATACATCGCGGCCTAAGCGTTCCAAATCCAATTTGCAGTTTTTCAAGACCGATTGCACGATATGAGAAACGAATTGTTCTTGGACTTCCAGGCTTTCTTCATGTTCAGTGAAGGCCATTTCCGGCTCGATCATCCAAAATTCGATCAAGTGGCGGCGCGTTTTTGATTTTTCGGCACGGAATGTCGGTCCGAATGAAAACACTTTTCCAAGAGCCATCGCAGCCGCTTCCATGTAAAGCTGGCCGGATTGGGAAAGAAATGCATCTTCATCAAAGTATTTTGTCGCAAACAATTCGGATGTTCCTTCAGGAGCAGAACCTGTCAAAATCGGCGGATCCACTTTGACAAATCCATTTTCATTGAAAAACTCATAAGTCGAGCGAATGATTTCGTTGCGGACTTTCATAATGGCGTGCTGTTTGCGTGAACGCAGCCACAAGTGGCGGTTGTCCATCAAAAATTCTGTGCCATGCTCTTTCGGCGTAATGGGAAAATCTACTGCTTCGTGCAGCACTTCAATGCCAGTTACTGCAAGTTCGTAGCCGAACGTTGAGCGTGAATCTTCTTTGACTTCTCCCGTTACGTAAAGCGATGTTTCTTGTGTCAGCCCTTTTGCCGTTGCAAACAGTTCTTCCCCTACTTCCGCTTTCACTACGACGCCTTGCACAAAACCTGTGCCGTCCCGCAATTGCAGAAATGCGATTTTTCCGCTTGAGCGTTTATTCGCAACCCAAGCGCCTAATTTAATTGTTTGTCCGTTGTATTTAGCCATTTCGGCAATTGTGATTTTCTTCATACTAGCCTCCAAGAAATTTTCTCTCTTTATTCTTTCCATTTAGAAATAACAAATTGATCAATGCGTGTTACTGCTTCCGTCAACGCTTCTTGAGAAGTCGCATACGATAAGCGAATCGTTGCAGGCGACCCGAAACCAGAACCCGGAATCACTGCTACATTCGCTTCCGTCAATAACGCCGTCGCAAAATCATCCACTGAAGCAAAACCTGTTTTTTCAGCCGCTTCTGTTACGTCCGGCAACAAGTAAAAAGCCCCTTGCGGACGAATCACTTTAAAACCTGGAATCGCTGCAACTTTTGGGAAAATTGCTTCCAAACGGCTTTCAAACGCTTGGCGCATTTCTTCTACAGCGTCTTGCGGCCCATTGTATGCTTCAATTGCGGCATATTGGGAAGTGGTTGTTGGATTGGATGTGGAATGGCTTGCTAAATCGGTCATGGCCTTGATAATCTCGGCGTTGCCCGCGGCATAGCCGATTCGCCAGCCGGTCATCGAATGGGATTTAGAAACGCCGTTGATGACAATGGTCCGGTTTTTCGCATCATCCGATAATTCGGCAATTGAAACGTGCTTGGATTCACCGTAAATCAGTTTTTCATAAATTTCGTCAGAAACGATCAAAATGTCGGATTCCCGGCAAACTTCCGCCAATTCCTGAAGTTCTTCTTTTGAATAAAGCATGCCCGTCGGATTGCTCGGAGAATTGATGATGACCGCTTTAGTCCGGTCAGTAATAGCTGATTTTAATTGTTCAGCGGTGATTTTATACTGTTGGCTAGCTGTCGCTTCTATGTATACCGGCACCCCTTGCGCTAACTTGACTTGCTCCGGATAGCTGACCCAGTATGGAATCGGGATGATGACTTCATCGCCTTCATTCAGCAGTACTTGGAAAAGCGTATACAATACATGTTTAGCGCCAATGCCGACCATGATTTCTTTTGGTTCGTATGCCAAATGTTGGTCCCGCTGCAATTTATCGATAATCGCTTTTTTCAAAGCAGGCAATCCGCCAGAAGGCGTGTATTTCGTCTTGCCTTCTTGCATCGACCGATAAGCTGCCGCTAAGATATTTTCAGGTGTATTGTAATCCGGCTCGCCTGCACCCAATCCAATAACATCAACTCCTGAAGCTTTCAATTCGTTCGCTTTGGCCGTAATTGCCAAAGTTGTAGAAGGTGTCAATGTCTGTACACGTTGTGCTAAATTCATCAATTATTCAACCCTTTCACAAATTCAAGATGCGCTTCCACCACTTGCCGTCTTCGGCCATTACATACACATAGTTCAATCGGTCTTCTTTGTTGACGAAAGCCACTTCCCAAACCGGCCCTTCACTTTCCAACCCAAGTTTTGTATGAAGAATTTCCTTTACGTCCATTTCTTCAAGCGCGATTTGGCGTGCTTCTTTTGCAGTCACTTTGCCCTCAAGGTTCAAAACTTCCATTTCGCCTTTGCCCGCAGGCACAAATACGGCTTTCAGCTTGCCTTTGCTGTCGCTTCCGATGATCGTTACTGACGTCGTTTCGTTCATATAAACATAAGCCCGGTCAACTTCTTCCAGCAGCTTTTCGCTTTCTACTCGTTTGATTGCTTGTTTTTCTGTGTCCGAATAGGGTTTATTGCCAAAAATAATGGTAATCAACAGCAAACTGACAAACAGAAAAGAAAGAAATCCCACAATAAATGTAATCCATTGTTTCATCTTATCACCTAAGTCTTATAAATTGTGAAGATCGCCTTGGTCGGATCTTCTTTATCGAGCGCCAAGCCGAACATCAAATTATTGTGTTTTAATGTGCGGTTCAACGCGTCCACCACTTTATATAAATCCGTTTGATACGTGACGTTTACGGTTGTGAGCACTTCAATTTTGGATTCCATTTGTGCGACCTTCCTTTCAGCTTTTCCACTTCCATGGCATTTCGGCTTGCGTTAATCCGAATAGATTTTTGTCCTATTGCCTGTTTCATTTTCATTGCTTATTATACCAATGTTCAATATCGGTTACCATCTTTTCCAAAGACACTTTTGAGACTTTCACTTTCGGCAAGGCATTGATAAATTCTTGTCCGTACGATTTGGTTTCAATTCTCCGGTCCAGCACAATAAATAACCCTTTGTCTTGTTTCGAACGGATCAAGCGCCCAAAGCCTTGGCGCAGGCGCAGCACAGCTTCCGGCAGTGCGTAGTGCAGAAACGGATTGGTCCCGCCCCTTGAAATGACTTCTGAGCGCGCTTTAAAGATCGGCTCATCAGGCGAAGTAAATGGCAGCCGGACCACAACGACGGCGCGCAGGGCATCTCCTGGGACGTCTACGCCTTCCCAAAAGCTATTGGTGCCAAACAGCACGGATTTTTGAAAACGCTGGAACGATTTCAATAGTTTCATGCGGCTGCCGGAAGAAACGCCTTGGGCGAACAGCATATAATCTTCCAGTAAACCAGTGTCCTGAATCAAATCCACCGTTTTCCGGAGCATGTCTTGCGACGTGAATAGTACAAAACAGCGGCCTTCTGTAACGAGGACCGTTTGAACAACTGCATCTGCGACCGATTCAATGTAATCGCTTTGGGAAACTTGCTGGATATCCGGCATGTCGTCCACGATAAAGACGCGGGCTCCTTGGTAAAAATCTTGCGGCGGCTCGAATTTCGAAATTGCCACATTACTCGGAATGCCGAGCTGATTGACGATAAATCGTTCATTCGTCGGCACACTCATCGTTCCCGACAACCAAATGATTGCTTTGTTGCCGCGCGCTTGCCCGACTACATTTTCAACCAGCGAAGTGACTTCAAACGGTCGTTTGTAAAGAGACAAGCTGTTCGGCAGACTTCGTAAATCGCCTTCGATCCAACTCACTTCGTCCGCCAGCGGGAAAACGAAGATTTCGCTGAATTCCACCGATTTCAGCATCAACTCTTCCGTCCAATAGCGCCAATCCGCAATGACGATCCGTTCTTGAACGGATATTTCGGTCAGCCGCTCCGCTTTTTGCAAAACCAGCTGCGACAAATCGATCCATTCGTTTAAATAACGGAGCAATTCAAGAAAACGGTCTTTCTCAATGTCCAGCTCATTTAATAGCGACGAACATTTCTGGTAGCGGCTTTTCCGGAACTTCCCAATAAAACTGGCTGCCAAGACGGCGCTTGCTTCATCAAACAAGCGAGTGAACTTTTCGAACAATGCTTCAAGTTTGAGCAAGTCCGGGATGCTGGCAAACCCTGTGCGGTCCGCCGCTTCATAAAATTGTGCAAAAAGCTGTTGGTCGTCATACATGCCCAGTTGGCCGAAAATGTATTTCCACTGTGTATAGACAAACGTTTTTTCATGCTGCGAAACGGCAGCTTGCACCACTTGATGGGCTTCGTCCCAAATATAGGCTCCGACATTCGCCAACACTGAATGCGTAGCAGCCCGCTGATTCAACAAAAACGAATGGTTCGTCACAATGACATGAGCGTGTTTTGCTTGTTCAAGCGCCTGCTCATAATAATCAAAGCGTTTTTCTTCCCGTGTCAGCCTTCTTAAATGCGAACGGCGGATTTTATCGAGAATAAACTGCCCGCCGCTCGACGCGTTCAATTCGTTTAAATCTCCGGTTTCCGTGTTCGTGAGCCACACCAGCACCTGCATCAGTGTAAACGTTTCATCATAGGATTCGTCTTCGCCCTGCAGCAATTCTACAAACCGCGTCAAATCGATGTAATGGGCGAGCCCTTTGATTAACGCGATGCGCACTGGTGCGCCGATGACCCGCTCCGCGATTTTGCCTTCATTCAAAACCAATTGATCCTGCAAATGGGTCGTATACGTACTGATCGCCACTTGTTTTCCCGATTGAAACGCAAATTCGACTGCCGGCAATAAATACGCAATCGTCTTGCCCATCCCGGTGGATGCTTCAATCACCAATTCTTCATTATCAGTCAGGGCTTTTTGGATGGATTCCATCATGTCCAGTTGGCTTTGGCGGCGTTCAAAATTCGGAAAAGCCTGCACGAGCCGGTCTTCCCAATTGCCCGACAGAGTTTCCTCAGCTTCGCTTGGTGGTTCGGCTTTCCTGATTTTCAGTGGAACGCCGTTAAATCGATCAAACCGATCCGGTTGGGCATTCCGTTTTTTTTGCATTGCTTCAAACAGCAAGCGAGACAAATCGGATTTTAATTGAAAAGAGCGCCTATGGAGAAGCGCCAGCGTTTCGTAAGGAAGTTTCTCCATGTCTTCTTGGGCCAGTAAAAACAAATGGGCCGTCGCAAGTGCATCATCGTCTGCGCGATGTGCGCTGTTTAATGCAATGCCAAGCTCCGATGTAATGTCCTGAAGCTTGTAGCTGTACGAAGTCGGATACATCAAGCGTGCCAATTCCACCGTATCCATAGTCAAGCCCCGCCATTTTTGCATGCCGCTTCGCGTCAACTCTGACTGTAGAAACGGCAAATCGAAATTGGTGTTGTGCGCCACAAAAATGGCATCCTGCAATTTTTCAAAAATGGTTTCGGCATATGCCCCAAACGGCAATGCATGTTCCACGTCTGCATCCGTAATATTCGTCAAGTCCTGGATAAACATAGGAATTTTGCGTCCAGGATTTATAAATTGAGTGTATGTATCGACAATAACGCCATTTTCAATCGTCACTAATGCAAGTTGAATAATACGGTCAACTTTTGCAGGGGAGTGGCCCGTTGTTTCAATATCGACAACAACATATTTTTGCATATTCATCACAGTCCCTCTTTCTCAGGTGATTCTCTCTAGAAAATTGTAACATATTCAACCCCATTCCGCTTTTCCTGTCCGTGTCTAAAAACTAAAACTTCGTTTAGCTCATTCTGCAAATAAAACCTGGAATTCTGCAAACAAAGTTCGTTTTTCCGCAAATAAAACCTGAATTCCGCAAACAAACTGGCGTTTCCTGCAAATAAAACGCCAAATAAAAACAGCCTCCACTAATGGAGGCTGTCGGCTTACATAACTGTTGCTTCGGGTTCGTAGTTGATGATTTCGCGAACGCTGTTATCTTCGTTCATGATGGCCACTGTCGGTTTATGGCTACGTGCGTTTTCATTCATGACGTACGCGTAAGACAAAATGATCACAATATCGCCGCGCTGCACAAGGCGAGCTGCAGCGCCATTTACACAGATGACGCCGCTTCCGCGTTCCCCGGCAATAATATACGTCTCAAACCGAGCGCCGTTATTGTTGTTGACGATGTGCACTTTTTCATTCGGCAGCATGCCAACCGCATCCAGCAAATCTTCGTCGATTGTAATGCTTCCCACATAATTCAAATCAGCTTCGGTTACGGTCGCGCGGTGGATTTTCGAATTCAGCATCATTCTAAGCATTGGTCAGTTCCCCTTTTAAGTTAATAATGACGTTATCGATCAAACGTGCTTTTTCAAATTGAACAGCGAGCGCCAAAATGGCTTCGTTTTTGATGTCGGTTGTCAGCGACGGATAATCAAGCATCTCAACATAATCGATTTTGCCTGATGTGTGTTCGTTGATATAATCCACCATTAACGTGATCGGCTCTTTTCCAGCCAGAACAGCTTGCTTGCCCAGCTGCAGCGCTTTGTTCAAGTACGGCGCTTCTTGCCGTTCGGTGTCGCTCAAATACACATTGCGTGAGCTTTTCGCAAGGCCGTCCGCTTCCCGCACTGTTTCGCCTCGGCGAATCTCCAATGGGAAATTGTAATCTTCCACAAGCGACTCAATAATCGCCAATTGCTGGGCATCTTTTTGCCCGAAATACGCAAGGTCTGCTTGAGACAAGTGGAACAATTTCGTGACCACTTTCAACACTCCGTTAAAATGCCCGGGACGGGTGGCGCCGCAGAGGACATCCGCTTGAGCTCCGACCGTAAAAGCAATTTGCGATTCGCGCGGATACATTTCTTCCACAGAAGGGGCAAAAATGATGTCCGTTCCCGCTTCTTCTGCCAATTGCTGATCACGCTCCAAATTTCTTGGGTAGCGGTCAAAATCTTCATTCGGGCCAAACTGGGCAGGGTTAACGAAAATGCTCATTACAACTTTGTCATTTTCCTGTTTGGCTTTTTTGACCAAGGACAAATGCCCTTCGTGCAAAAAACCCATCGTCGGCACTAAACCGATCGTTTGCCCGGATTTTTTCATTTCTTCCACCCAGTCGTTCAGCTCTTGCACTGTTTCAATCGTTCGCATTCATTATTCTCTCCTTTTTGGGAGTAACCATATAAAAGCCCCTCCGCCGCAAAAAATTGGACAGAAGGACAGAAAAGTCGAATTTGGTTTCCTCCGTCCCTGTCATTGAAATGATCAAGGCAGACTTTTAGTTTGTAATTAATGGCTGAAAAATACATGGTGCAGTTCGCTCGCGATACTGCCCGCTAAAAACACTATACCAGAACGTTAAGAAAAAAACCAAACATCAATTCCGCATTTCAATATCAGCGGAATAAATGCCGTGAAGCTTGCCATCAGGCGTCCGCAGCTGAAGCACGCCATCTTCTGTGATGCCTTCCGCGATGCCTTCGAGCGTTTCTTTGGCCATGCGCGCCCGAACCGGACGGCCAATCGTGGAAGAATAGCTTTCCCACATCAGCTTTAACATGCCGAAGCCTTGTTCAACATACAAATTCGTATATTGTTCCAAATGAAACAAAATCGCCGCCGTCAGTTGCTGCCGATCTACTTTTTTGCCGCTTGCCATTTTCAGCGATGTGGCTATTTCTTGGATTTCCGGGCTGAATTCTTCTTTATCGTGGTTGACGTTCATGCCGATGCCGATAATCAAGGCTTGGATGCCATCCGCATCTGATTGCAATTCGGTTAAAATGCCGGTGCATTTGTTGCCGTTCAATAAAATATCGTTCGGCCATTTGATTTCCGGCTTGACCCCCGCCACTTCTTCAATGGCCCGGACAACTGCGACAGCTGCCACCAGCGTAAACTGCGGCGCTTTTTGCGGAACCACGTTCGGCCGCAAGATGACGCTCATCCAAATGCCTTTTTTGGGTGCCGAATCCCATTTGCGAGCCAACCTTCCCCGTCCCGCTGTCTGCGCTTCTGTCAGGACCACCGTCCCGGCAGCTGTTCCTTCTTGTGCCAATTGATGGGCTATGATTTGCGTCGACTGACACGATTCAACAAATTCCATCACACGGCCGATTTCTGCCGTCTTCAACAAGGATTGAATGGCCAGCGGTTCTAATGTATCCGGCATCTGCTTTAAGCTATATCCCCGTTTTTTCACGGATTCAATTTCATAGCCTTGTTCTTCAAGTTCTTTAATGTGCTTCCAAATTGCGGTGCGTGAAACGCCGAATTCTTCCGCCAGCTGCTGGCCGGAAATAGCGGTGCCTTGTGCTTCTATTAAGCGCTTCGCCAGTTTATGCGTGACGGTAATATTCATTGATAAACCAATCCTTTATCTTTTCTTTATCATTCTGCAACAAACCATAGACAATTTGCCGCTCCATTTTTTCAATCCACTCTTTTAGCCACGGCCCTTGTTTTGTTCCGCTCCATTGCATTAAATCATTGCCGCTTGCTGCCATGTCGGTTTTTGAACGAATTGGCAGCCGGCGTTTTTGCTCAGCAATCGCCATTTCCTTTTTTAGCAGCGCCGCAGCCATCGTTAATTCTTTTTCGGAATACGAGTAAATTGTCCACTCATCCCACTGCTCTCTACGTGCTGCAGCAAGCGTGTTTTTCAAGATGCGCTTTTCTTCATTTGAAAATTTATAAAGCGACACCTCTGCTGCTGTTTTTTCTTGCCAATACAGAAGATAGGCCCAACCGTACAAAGCATCTGCTTGCGGAGAAAATTCCGTCCAATCGATCTTAAACAAATTGCCCGCAGGCAAATGTTCAGTCAACAAGGAACTTGCCAAATAATCCATGCTCCGCTTAGCGTGAGCCGTTAAAAAAATTTTATCGATTTCGTTTTTGATTCGTTCAACTGCAATGGTTCGGATCAGTTTGGCTTGTCTTTTAATTGAAGCTAGTGTGCCCGCTTCAATGCTAAAGTCAAGCTGGCTCGAAAACCGGACTGCTCGCAGCATCCGCAAAGCGTCTTCTTGGAACCGCTGATCAGGGTTTCCAACTGCTCGGATCACCCGACTCTCCAAGTCCTCTTTGCCGCCGAACGGATCAATGATGCGAAAATCTTCGGCCATCGCCATGGCATTGATGGTAAAATCGCGCCTTTTCAAATCTTCTTCCAGCGAGTGGACAAATTCGACCGAATCCGGACGGCGATTGTCTGTATACGTTCCATCGGTCCGGAACGTCGTCACTTCAATGCCTTCGCCGTTCAATCGGACCAGCACTGTTCCATGTGCTATGCCCGTATCGATCGTTTTCGAAAAAACTTGTTTTACTTCAACCGGTGAAGCATTTGTTGCCACATCAAAATCATCCGGCGCCTTCCCAAGCAAAAGATCGCGCACCGCTCCGCCGACCATATACGCTTCAAAGCCGGCGTTTTCCAATGCGCGAATCACTTCTACTGCAGTCTTCATTTTGCTTCGCCCCTATCGAGCAAAGATTCGTAGATGGCTTCATATTGCTCGAGGATCATCGTTGAATGAAAACGATTTTTCACAGTCGCCAACGATTCTTTTTTCATTTCTTCATGCAGGTTTTCATTTGATAAGATTTCGAATGCATAGGCTGCAGCTTGCTCAGTATCGCCTAGTTCCACCAAAAATCCGTTTTTCCCAGGTTCGATAATTTCCGGCATGCCGCCGATATTCGCGCCGATGCATGGAACCCCGCACGCCATCGCTTCTAAAAGAACAAGGCCAAAAGCTTCTTTTTCCGATAACAGCAATTTAAGATCGCTCATATTGTAAAGTTCCGATAAATTATCGCGTTTGCCGAGAAACAGCACGTTGTCTTCAATCCCCAATTCTCTCACTTTTTGGATGACGCTGTTCATCTCTGGGCCATCGCCGATCAAGAGCAGTTTGGCGGCTAGCTCTTGCTGAATCCGATAAAACGTATCAACTACATCAGCTACTCGTTTGACTTTCCGGAAATTCGAAACGTGGATAACGACTTTATCATCTTCTGAGATGCCAAATTCCTTTTTCAGACGGCTGGCGTCTTTTACGGTATATTCCCGTTCGTCAACAAAATTATAAACCGTTTGTATTTCTTTATCAGGAGCAATCAGTTCATGCGTTTGCTGTTTTAACGAATCTGAAACAGCGGTCACCACATCTGATTTTTCAATGCCATAACGGATAGCCTCTCTTAAAGAAGAGTCAGAGCCGAGCACCGTAATATCGGTGCCATGCAGCGTTGTAACGATGCCGATATTCGATCCTGCCATATCGCGGCCAAGAATCGCACAGACTGCGTGTGGAATCGCATAATGGACATGCATCAAATCCAATTTTTCATTTTTGATGACTTCTGCAATTTTTGTCGCAAGCGCAATGTCGTAAGGCGCATATTGAAACACCGAGTAGCTGTTGACGTCCACTTGGTGGCTAAATACATTCGGATAAATCCGGTTCAAGCGAAAAGGCGTGCTAGACGTTATAAAATGTACTTCATGCCCTTTTTCTGCGAGCATTTTACCGAGCTCGGTCGCGATGACTCCAGACCCGCCCACTGTGGGGTAGCACGTGATGCCAATTTTCATTTTTCGCAAATCTGCCCCTCCTATTCTCTTCGTTCACGAATCAAACGCCAATCGACAAATCCTTCTTCCAATCCTTTTAACAGCACTTCAGCTGTTCCCATGTTTGTTGCGAGCGGTATGTTGTAGACGTCGCAAAGCCGAATCAAAGCCGTAACATCGGGTTCATGCGGCTGGGCCGTCAATGGATCGCGGAAAAAAATAACCATGTCCATCTGGTCTTGTGCGATCATCGAGCCAATTTGCTGATCGCCTCCAAGCGGACCGGAACGGAAAAGCGTTACAGGCAGGCCAGCTTCATCAATCACACGTTTTCCGGTTGTGCCGGTCGCGAAAAGCGCATGTCCGGTCAAAATCGGTTTAAATGCAACCACAAACTGGACCAAATCATCTTTTTTACGGTCATGGGCAATCAATGCGATTTTCATTTCATCTTCTCCCTTATCCAATAATATGTTCAAGTCCGTACACGAGTTCTTCCAAAGTCATGACGGTTTTTATTGATAAAACTACTCCAGACATAAAAGATCCCCGGTTAAAGGAGTCGTGTCGTATGGTTAAGAGTTGCCCCTCGCCTCCAAGCAGCACTTGCTGATGGGCCACCAACCCCGGCAGCCGCACACTGTGGATGCGCATGCCATCGTAATCAGCGCCTCTTGCGCCTTTGATCGTTTCTTTTTCTCGCGGATGCCCTTGTTCATGAACCGGGCGCTGCTGTGAAATTAAATGCGCCGTCTTCATAGCGGTGCCGCTTGGCGCATCCAGTTTTTGGTCGTGATGCATTTCAATGATTTCCACATCTGGCAAATACTTTGCCGCCTGTTCCGCGAACTTCATCATTAATACTGCCCCAACGGCAAAGTTCGGCGCAATAATGCAGCCGATTTTCTTTTCTTTCGCAAAACGCGTTAATTCGCTTAATTCTTCATCTGAAAACCCGGTCGTTCCGACGACTGGACGGATGCCGAGTTCAAGCGCCTGTTTTGTATGCTGATAAACCGATTCCGGAGAAGTTAAATCCACCAGAACATCCGGTTTGGTTTTGGCATGAAGATCTTTTAAATTGGTGAAAACCGGTGCTGTATAAGATGGCGGAAAAAGGTTGGTCGCTTCGAGCGTATCGCCAATTTCCTTATAGTCCAAAACAGAAACAAGCTGCATTTCGGAATTTTTCATTACGGTATGTACAGCTTCTTGCCCCATTCTTCCTCGTGCACCAGCAATAGCGACTCGAATTGCCATTATTCCTCATCCTTTCTGGTCCAGCGGTCTTTATCACGCGTATTAAATTTATGCATCACCCGATCATGGGCTGTTTCCAAATCAATGTTCAACGAATTAGCCATGCAAATCAAGACAAACAGCATATCGCCCATTTCGTCTTCGATGCTGTTTTCGGCCTCTGTTTCTTTCTTTTTCTTCGGCCCGTAATTATGCAGCACTTCTCGCGCCAATTCCCCCAGCTCTTCAGTCAAGCGGCCTAACAATTCCATCGGTTCAAAATAGCCTTCTTTGAATTGCCCAATATAATTATCTACTTCTTGCTGTAGTTCGTTCATTGTCTTATGCCCCGTCATTTCATCACACTCCTGATTTTATCGTAAAGAAAAGGAATGATGTTGTCAAAATCATTATTATAGAAGATAATACAGAAGTTGAAGTTTTGCATGGGAGGCGTTCGGCTTGTTTAAAGGGCTACAAATTAAAAATATCATTTTCATCGTATTAGGAGCAGCCATCTTTAGCTTTGGATTTGTTCATTTCAATATCCAAAACGAATTGGGAGAAGGCGGCTTTGCAGGCATCACTTTAATTTTGTTTTTCTTATTTAAATGGGATCCTGCTTTAATGAACTTATTATTAAATATACCTTTGTTTTTTATTGGTTGGAAATTATTAGGGAAAAAAGTTTTCTATTATACAATCATTGGAACTGTATCGGTTTCGGTCTTTTTAAAAATTTTCTTGGCATATGAAATTCAAATCAATTTGCACCAAGATTTGTTTTTGGCCACTCTTTTTGCCGGCGTATTCGTCGGACTTGGACTCGGCATCATTTTCCGGTATGGCGGTACTACGGGCGGCGTAGACATAATAGCGCGCCTCGTTCAAAAATATTCAGGCTGGAGCATGGGCAAAACGATGTTCTTGTTTGATGCCTGCGTCATTGTTCTGTCCCGCTTAACATTTTTGGACAACCGGACAATGATGTATACACTGGTTGCGGTTTTTGTGGGCGCCCGCGTAATCGATTTTGTGCAAGAAGGCGCTTATTCAGGACGTGGTGCGATGATCATTTCCAATCACCAAGAAGAAATTGCCAGCCGCATTTCGAGTGAAATGGACCGCGGCATTACGATTCTACGAGGCTATGGCCATTTTACAAAAGAAGAACGTGAAGTTTTGTATTGCGTCGTAGCGAAAAACGAAATTGTCCGTTTGAAAAGCATTATCAATACCGTGGACCCCCATGCTTTTGTTACGCTCATGGAAGTCCACGACGTCATGGGCGAAGGTTTCACGCTTGATGACCAAAAACAGCCAATCGGATGATTGGCTGTTTTTCATTTCCAGAAGTTTGGAAGCTTGTTGGAAAGTTTGTGCAAGTTGTTCCTTGTGAAATACGCACTCTCAGATCAATATCCTAATGCAAAAAAAACCGGTCCGATAATTCGGACCGGTTTTACTTATGAACGGTTCATGTTGGTGTAGATCAAAACTAAACGAGCAAGTTCCAGCACAGCTACTGCTGTTGCGGCAACATAAGTCATAGCGGCAGCGCTTAACACTTTTTTCGCATGGCGCTCTTCTTCATTGCGGATAATGTTATGCGACAGCAACTGATCCATTGCGCGGCTAGAAGCGTTAAACTCGACTGGCAGCGTAATGAGTTGGAACAAGACACCCGCAGCCAACAATACGATTCCGACTAACAAGGCACCGCTCCAAGCTGAGAACAAGCCAATCATGATGAAAATCCAAGAAGCGTTTGACGACAAGTTGACAACCGGCACTAGGCGATGGCGCAATCGAAGAAACGAATACGCTTCAGCGTCTTGAATCGCATGGCCCACTTCGTGTGCAGCTACAGCTGTTCCTGCAATAGAAGCTTCGTGGAAGTTGTGTGAACTTAAGGCAACGATTTTAGTTAGCGGGTTGTAATGATCACTTAACATGCCGCGGCTTTCGACAACTTGCACGTCATGCAAGCCGTTTTGGTCCAAAATGATCCGAGCCACTTGTGCACCGGTTTTGCCAGAAGTCGAGCGAACTTTTGAATATTTGCTATACGTTCTTTTTAATTTAAATTGAGCCCATAACGGAATAATTAGCAGCAGAACAAAGTAAAGAAGAAATCCCATATCGTATTTCCACACCTCTTTCTAGCTATTTCTTACTCTTATTTTACCGGCTATAGTCAACTTTGGTCAACTGAAACGCTGTGCCGCTTATTGGCATTTACCACAAAACACGCAAACGCAATGCAGAAAATCGACAGCCAAAAAGTGAAATAGCCGATTTGGCTGCTGTAGGCATTCAAGCTGCTGTAAATGGGCATTTGGCCGAATACGTAATCGATGACATCGTTATGCAGCGTCCATACCGACGTGATTGCTACTGCCCACCATCCAAAGCGGTAATGTTCAATATACAAAACCGCTTGCATGGCCATAGCAAAATGGGAGATGACCAGCATCCACCCCAACGCGCCAATCGACCCGACTTGCCATAGCGTCAGCAAGTTCATGACCACAGCCCATAATCCGTATTTGATGAGCGTAATAAATGCCAAAGCTTCAAACAAAGAACTGCGCTTGCCGAAAATCCATAAGCCAAGCACCACCGTGAAAAACAAACTGGCGGTCGGGCTGTCCGGAACAAAAATTAAAAATTTCGGCTCCGTAATTTCCAACTGCCAGCCGTACCAGATATAGCCGTAAATCGTTCCAAGCAAATTGACGATAAATAAAAGAATAAGAAAAGGCCGATACATCAGCCACATTGAAAGACTGCGCATAAAAGAAAGCATTGGTTTCTTCCTTTCAGAGTAGTAAAAAAGAGCCGGTTTCCCGACTCTCTAGTTACGTTTATTATTCAGATAATCCATCGATGAATTCAGCTAAAGTTTTTAGATCTTCGTCTGAACCTTCCCATGATGGCGGCATTTTTTGTTGTCCGTCTTCTTCGATACCATTCTGAGCGATTTCAGCGATTTCTTCTGCTGTGTGCTCAGTTTGAGTAAGAGCCGGTCCAACTGCGCCTTCTAGGTTTTCTCCGTGGCAGTTGATACATGCAGAACCTGAATAAATTTCATATCCTGGATCGCTCGTATCAATTTCCACTTCCTCAACGATTTGTCCTTGAGCTTCAGCAGCTTCCCAGTCATGGTTCACTACAGATTCCCAAGTCAAAAAACAAATAGCGGCTACAGCCAAAAGTCCAAATGCCACTGGCAATGGGCGTTTTGAAATGCGGCGTTCTGGACCTGGATCCAAGAATGGCGCCAAAGCTAATGCTCCAAAAGCAATGCCTGGAATAATCATAGCTCCAACAATGTTAAACGGACCAGATGCGAATTGATATTTAAGTAGTTGGTATAAGAATAAGAAATACCAGTCTGGCAAAGGAATATAGCCCGTATCTGTTGGATCGGCTTGGCCTTCAAGCGGCGAAGGATGCGCAACAGTCAGAAGCAAGTAACCAATCAAGAAGACAGCACCAATCATCCATTCTTTCAAAAGGAAGTTGGGCCAGAAAGCTTCTGTTTTACCAGGGTATTCGGAATAATCTTTAGGGATATTCGGCTTACGGTGTTGTAAACCAGGCACACGAGAATCCCCTACAAATTTCATCCCTTTTCCGCGATGCATAGTGTCCCCTCCTTTATAAATGCTCAGTTCCGTCTAGCTTATAGCGGCCCTGAAATACCTTGTCTTCTGATCATGATAAAATGCGCGCCCATCAACCCAAGTAATGCGGCAGGCAAGAAGAATACATGAATCGCGAAGAAGCGTGTTAATGTTTGTGCACCAAGGATTGTTGCATCCCCAGCAAGAAGGACTTTGATCATTCCACCGATTACTGGAACCGATGCGGCAATCTCAATACCTACTTTAGTTGCGAATAAAGCTTTCATATCCCATGGAAGCAAGTAGCCTGTGAAGCTGAGCCCTAGGATTACAGCGAAAAGCAAAACGCCGACGATCCAGTTCAACTCACGAGGTTTTTTGTAAGCACCTGTAAAGAACACACGCAATGTGTGTAGGAAAATCATTACAACTACTAGAGAAGATCCCCAGTGATGCATCCCGCGCACGATTTCTCCAAAAGCAACTTCATTTTGAAGATAATAAACCGACTGCCAAGCATTTTCAATATCTGGCACATAATACATTGTTAAGAACATACCGGATAAGATCTGGATTACTGTGATGAAGAATGTTAGTCCTCCGAAGCAGTAAACGAATGCTGAGAAGTGGTGTGCGGGGTTTACGTGTTCCGGTACTTCATGGTCAGCAATATCACGCCAAATCGGCGTAATGTCTAAACGCTCATCTACCCAATCATATAACTTGTTTAGCACTGGTGTCGTACCCCCTAACTATTAAATTAAACTGTTTGCTTTTACTGCGCCGATAGCAAGAAAACCATCGCGGTCTTCTACTGTAAATTCATCAAGCGGTCCAAGCGGTGGTGTTCCCGGAATGTTTTTACCATTTTTTTCATAACGACCCGCGTGACACGGGCAGAAAAATTGTTCCGGGTGATCTGGGCTAGCGTTCCAGTTGACTGTGCAACCCAAATGCTTGCAGACTGGCGAAAGCGCGATAATTTTGTCGCCTTCTTTATACACCCATGCAGAGCTTGTTACTTCAGAGGTATACCATGCATCTACTTGCTCATATGCGAAGTCGACACGTACTGGCTCTTCTGTTAAATCAGCTACTGCTTGGTCAGTCAATACGAAATCCCCAGCTGCATTCTCTTGGAGAACTGGGTCTACCGCAAAACGAATCATCGGCATTAGCATTCCTGCTGCCATGAAACCGCCAACGCCTGTTAACGTATAGCCTAAAAATTGACGTCTTGATACACGATTGTTACTCATCCTTTTCCCCCCTCTAACATTCAAGGTCAGTCCAATGGACATACTCATTCAAATATAATTACTAGGACAACCTAATGATATATCAATAGAAAGTGCAGGTCAATATTGCAATCAATCTATTATGCGAGATTGTGAACATTTCATGAAAGCTTTGTCCACTCTTTTGTAAACAGCGGCAGCACTTGGCGCAACTGGTCTTCCATCACTGTATTTTTAAATTTCTGGTCCATGTGTTCGATTGGTATTGCGGGCAGCCACAAGACATTTTCCAAGCTTTCAATATTTCGCCAAGCGGCGTCAGCCGTCAAATAAAATACATGCTTAAAATCAGCGCCTTGCAATTCTGCCGCAAGCTCTGCCGCCAATCGTTCCCGATCGGCTTTTTTGGCATAAGAAACAGGCGGAAGCAAAAGAATCCGCCCTTTAAATTGTTTTTCTAATAAAGCAGTTAAGGTCTGCAAATACTCGGACGCCCCTGCCGTTCGCTTGGCGCCTTCTGCACTTAAATCAATTTCAACCAATGGCACAATTGCCGTATCCACGTATTCTTTTTGACCCAAATATTGATCCATGTCTTTCGCAGTAAAATACATAAGCTTTAGTCACTCTCCGTTTTCTTTAGGGATTGAATTGATTGAAGCAATGCCGAGAGCCGGAAAAATTCTTCACGGTCATTGGCATCAAGCGCTTCATCAATTTGCAGTAAAATGGCTTCCTCTTGGAACACCGACATGCTTTCCTCTAACATTTTCTCTGCTAGCAGGCGGTCTTGGTCGCTGATTCCGGCATTTTTTGGCATATACGGATTTTCTTCCAACACACCTAAATAAAGCGCGGAAGGGGGCCGATTTGGAAAGTTCAACTGCACATACAAATCGTCTTCCGGATTGAGCCGCAAATCATGAAACGATTTTTCGGCATCAGCCGTCATCAAATTGCCTTTGTAAAAACGAAACGGAATGTCTGCCGATTCAGTTGAGGACATGACCATCGCACGAGGGCAATAATGTGCTTCTTCCACAAAATGCGTTTTTTCAAGCAACTCTTCGTTGCTTAGCATATAATTTAAAATCCAAATGCATTCACGTCTTTTCATTTTATGCGATTGCAATAACCAACGGACAAATTGTTTTTTCTCCCCCACTGAAACCGAAGCGGTCATGTGTGTTCCTCCCTTCATTCAACAGACTGCAGCCAATCAACCCAGTCGGGATTTTCCGGCTCTAAGTGCTGTAATTCTTTTATAAGTTCGATGGCGCGTTCTCGATTTCCTTCTTCCAGCAAAAAGCGCGCATATTTTTCCAGGAACGCCGAATCGTCGCTGAACGCCGGGTAAGCTTTATCAAAATATGCGGCCGCTTTGCTGAATTGCTCGGTCCGCTCATACGACTCTGCAATCATCGGATAAAGGCCTGTCCAGTCGTCTTCATTGGCAACAACCGTCTCAGCCAGCTCCAATACATCTTCATCTTTTTCTTCTGCATGGAAAAACGATACAAGGGTGTAGATTGCCTCCATATATTCCGGATCCAGGGCAATGGCTTGGCGCAAATAGTCAACGCCAGCTTCTTGGTCACCGAGTTTCAGCGCCAATTTCCCAGCAAACAAATACAGCTCTTTATCAAATTCGTTTCGCGCGATGCCTTCTTGGATCGCCGCGTAGGCCCCTTTATAGTCTTCTGACATATTCAAGCTTTGGGCGCGTAAAAAATAAGCGGAAAAATAATCCGGGTCTATTTCGATCAATTCATCGAGCCAACGAACCGCCATTTCGTATTGTCGTGTTTGGAACGCTGCGAATGCCGCTCCGAACACGACATCCGGCTGCTTTACATCTTTAAGCGCTTCGTTGTAATGAGGCAGCGCTTCTTCATAAGCCGCCCCGGCACTGTACACTTCCGCCAGACGTTCCGACAAGTTGACACCTTCTAGTTCGATGCGTTGATCTTTCAAGTCCTGGTAAATTTTCGCAGATTCTAAATACCGGCCCGAATCCAGCAAGAGTTCCGCTTTTGCCTGCATCAATAACGGTTCGTCCGGCAACAGCTCAATTGCTTCGTTTAAGCGGTTTTCAGCCGCTTCCAAAAGCCCTTGCAGCTGGAACAAATCAGCTAGAGTCACAAGCGCCTGTGGATACATTTCGTCGTCTTTTGAAATTTCCATCAACGCGTTCAACGCTTCATCTTCCCGGTCCACTTCGATCAGCCGATTGGCCCGGTCGATTGATAACTGCCCTTCATCCGGAAAAATAAATTGCAAATGCTCCAATACTTTTATCGATTCTTCGATAAAACCGATTTCTGCCAGCCATTCCGATAACTCATATTGTTCATCCGGATCTCCGCTTAATAAATATTGGTCCAACAAAGTATGGACGGATTCCATATTGCCTTGTTCGACCGCTTTTTGAATATCTTCTATGTTTGCCATGCAATCACCTATTCTTTTTCATTTTCCTATACATATCCTACACGAAAGCCTCTTGTAAGCATAATAAAAACTCCCCTTCCGGAGAGTTTCGAGCACCGCTGAAAAGAGCTGGCAATTTGTAATTATAGGATTAATTGATTCATGTGATCGATAAAGTTCGGATAAGACACCGAAATGCAATCCGGATCGTCAATTTCAATGGTTCCTGAAGCGGCAAGCGCCGCTACAGCTGCCATCATGCCAAGACGGTGGTCGCCGTAAGAAGCCATTTGTGCACCGTGTAAAGGCGTTGGGCCATGGATAATCATGCCATCAGCAGTCGCTTCGATAGACGCGCCGATTTTTGACAGTTCTTCGACCACCGCTGCAATGCGATCGGTTTCTTTTACCCGAAGTTCTTCCGCATCTTTGATAACAGTCGTGCCTTTTGCCTGAGTGGCAATGAGCGCAATCAGCGGCAGTTCATCAATCAGGCGAGGAATGAGAGTTCCTGATATTTCAACAGCCGACAATTCGGAAGATCGAATGGTTAGATCCGCAGAACGTTCCCCGTCTGTCGCCAGTTCTTCAACTTCAAAATCGGCGCCCATTTGCTGAATGACATCCAAGATGCCGGTCCGGGTCGGATTAATGCCGACATTTGTTAAGCGGACTTCGCTGCCTTTTGTAATTAACGCCGCACCAATGAGAAAAGCCGCAGAAGAAATGTCGCCCGGCACTTTGACATGCGCCGCCGTCAATTTCTGGCCGCCTTCAAGCTCGATTTTCCCTTTTTCACGGGTGAGGGCCGCTCCAAAATGCTCCAGCATAATTTCGGTATGGTCCCGGCTGGCAATCGGTTCTCTGACAACCGTTCTTCCATCGGCTTTTAATGCCGCCAGCAAAATGGCGGATTTGACTTGTGCACTGGCAACAGGCAGCGTGTAATCAATTGCGGAAAGGCCAGTGCCTTGAACGGCTAACGGTGTATACTGCCCGTCTCGGCGGCCGCGGATATCTGCTCCCATCAAACGAAGCGGATCGATAATGCGTTTCATCGGCCGTTTGGCAATTGACTGGTCTCCTGCTAGGACCGAATGGAAGCCGGTTCCCGCCAGCAGCCCGAGCATCAGCCGGGTCGTTGTTCCGGAATTTCCGGTATCCAGTATTTCTGAAGGTTCTTGCCACGCATCTTCTCCGCCGCTTTCTATAGTCACCTTGTCTCCTGCCAATTCAATGTTGACACCCAGTTTTCGAAAACAATGAATAGTGCTGAGGCAATCATCTCCTAATAGAAACCCTTCCACCGTTGTGGTTCCTGTGGCCATTGAACCGAACATGATTGAACGATGGGAAATGGATTTATCCCCAGGTACTTGTACGCTTCCTTTCAACGAAGGATCTAAATAAGTTAACGTTAATGCCATTTCAATCTTCCTTTCAGGAAATATACGAATCATAAGCAGTTCGCTGATCCATGCATTTTTTAGCCCGTTCCCGGTCTTCGGCTGTTTGAAAACTGATGACCAATATGCCGAACACATCTTCACGCGTTTCCAAAATCCGCAAATTGACAATGCTGATGTTTTCTTTCGCGAGAAATCCGGTTACTTCGGAAATAATCCCCGGAACGTCCGGAACATCAATGTGTAAATCGTAGACCGAATACATCGCGCCGCTTACAGCAATCGGCAAATCGTCTCTCACTTGTTTGGCGCGCGAAAAATACTGTTCGATCAATTCGGGTTCATTCGTTTCGAGCAGTTGTTTGAGCCGTTCCATTTCTTCAAGCCACTGATCCAGCTGACGGACGATCATACCGCTGTTTTGAATGGTGATATCGCGCCACATTTCTGGATTCGAAGAGGCGATCCGCGTCGTATCCCGAAACCCGCCAGCGGCAAGCTGGCGGGCAAACGGATTTTCTTTTTCTTCTTTGTCCAATTGATGGACGAGAGAAGCCGCTATCAAATGGGGAAAATGGCTAACGATTGCTGTTAAATGATCGTGGTTTTCTGCAGGCAGCACTTCCACTTTGGCTTTTGTTACAGCTAATAGCGTTTTCAGTTTTTCAATGTGGCCTCCATCGGCTTGAGGAGATGGCGTCAAAATATAAAAGGCGTTTTCGAACAACATGTCTTTTGCTGCTTCAACTCCGCTTTTATGGGAACCGGCCATCGGATGCCCGCCAATAAAAGGCCGGTTTAACTTGTTTGCCGCAGCCATAATCTGTGTTTTGGTGCTGCCGGTATCCGTCAAAATTACTTCTTTTTTCAGATCCCAGAACTTGCTTTGCTCCATCAGTTTTAATGTCGCGCCAACCGGAGTCGCAAAAATAATAATATCTGCGTCGCGCACTGCAACTTCTAATGTTGGCGGCGCACTATGTATAACCCCCATTTTGAAGGCTTTTCTCGAAGTTAATGGATCGGCGTCATAGCCGGCTATATGCACCTCGTTGTGCCTTTGAAGAGATTTTGCAAGCGATCCGCCGATCAATCCGAGGCCAACTACCAACACATGGGCCTTCATGAGAGGCTCACCTGGCTGTTATTGACGAGATCCGGACGCAATTTCATAGCTTCGTTCATAAAAATATGCTGAACTTCTTTTTGTGGCAGCGCGGTTTCGACATGCATCATGATGCGGATGCATAACGGCAAACTCCCTGGAACATTCATTTCATGCGTGCACATGACGGGGACATATGTCCAATTTTCCAATGTCCGCACAGCTTTTGCCGGAAAGGCAGAGGAAATATCGGGAGTCGTTGAAATAATGACAGATGCCACAAGTTCCGGATCGATTTTATTCGCTTTTACCATTTCCAACACGAGCTTTTTTGTTTCTAGCAAAATTTCCTCTGGCTGGTCCTTCATCACTGTAGTCGCGCCTCGTACTCCTCGAATCATCGAATTCCTCCTA
The DNA here is from genome assembly GCF_050864155.1 of Planococcus sp. YIM B11945. Classification (NCBI taxonomy): domain Bacteria; kingdom Bacillati; phylum Bacillota; class Bacilli; order Caryophanales; family Caryophanaceae; genus Planococcus; species Planococcus sp. YIM B11945. The sequence goes on from NZ_JBOZWR010000002.1 coordinate 117,094, forward strand.
TTTTTTGGCAAAGTTCCTTGTAGGCGGCTTCCGCTCTTGCTTCGTCAATCGTTTCCACAGACGGGGCTCCTGTTTTTTCCAATAAAACAAAGCTGAGCACACCTTTTGCGGACTTTTTGTCTTTTTTCATAATCGGCAGCACATCTTGGAATGAAACTTCTGCTAATAAATTGAGCGGGTAGCCGTTTGTTCGGCACCAACTCAAGTAATCATCCACTAACGAATGTCTAGACATCCACAAAGCATATGCCATGCCTAGCGCTACCGCTTCGCCGTGGGTAATTTTTCCATAGCCCAAATGCGCTTCTAATGCATGCGCCAATGTGTGGCCAAAATTCAAGTATTTTCTCACGCCGCTTTCAAATTCGTCTTCTTCCACAATCGCCGCTTTGACCGCAATTCCTTTTTCTAAATGGCTGCTCAACTCGGCGTCCGACAACTGGCTAAAATCCGCAATCTGCAGCAATTCCTTAAGCCAGCCTTCATTTGAAATAAACGCATGCTTGACCACTTCTGCCATGCCAGACCGAATTTCTTTCACCGGAAGCGTACGCAGCAAATCGATATCAAACAACACTGCCTGCGGCTGATAAAACGTACCAATCATGTTTTTCCCCAATGCGTGGTTAATGGCTGTTTTGCCGCCTACCGCACTGTCGTGGGCCAGTATCGTCGTCGGAAGTTGGATATACGGAACACCTCTCATGAAGGTTGAAGCGACAAAACCGGCAACATCGCCCGTCGCGCCTCCACCAAATGCCAGAATCAGCGATTTCCGGGAACAGCCTTCAGCGAGCAAGAAACTGTGGCAGTCCATGAAGGTTTCGATCGACTTCGCCTGTTCTCCTGAGGGTATAGTCAACGTGCTGACATTATATTCGGTCAAATAAGAAGTTAAATAATCCAAATGCAATTGGGCAACCTGGCTGTCCGCTATGACGACAATCCGGTCCGCAGCCTCGAGCATTTCCCGAAAGGCCGCCTTGAACAAGCTGAACACTTGCTGCCCAATATAAACATTATACGGATGGTCGGCTTCAACTCGAAGTTGCTTCATGGATCAATACCCCTTTGAATAGTCTAAGTAGTTTTGCATGTTTTCTTTTAAACGCGGCAATTGGTCGGCATCAAACTGTTCCATCAGCGCATTGGCGGCTTCCCATGCTACGACGTGTTCCGCCACAACCGATGCTGCCGGAACGGCACAGCTGTCCGAGCGCTCAATGCTTGCCTGAAACGCTTCTTTCGTTTCAATGTCAACGCTTTGCAGCGGCTTGTAAAGCGTCGGTATCGGCTTCATAACGCCTCTCACGACGATTGGCATGCCTGTCGTCATCCCGCCTTCAAAACCGCCTAAATTATTCGTTCTGCGGGTATAGCCATTTGCCTCATCCCACAAAATTTCATCGTGCACGGCGCTGCCGGGTTTTCTTGCCATCTCAAAGCCAATTCCGAACTCGACCCCTTTAAACGCATTGATGCTCATTACCGCTCCCGCGATTTTCGCATCAAGCTTACGGTCGTAATGGACGTAGCTGCCAATTCCTGCAGGCATCCCTTCCACGATCACTTCCACCGTACCGCCGATTGAATCGCCGTTCTTTTTGGTCTCGTCAATCAAATCAGTCATTTGCTGGGTTACGGATGGATCCGCACAATACACGGCATCCACTTCTACAATCTCACGGATTTCGTCGGCTGTTTTTCCAGTGTAGCTTTCAGGATTGACTCGGATGCCGCCGATTTCCGTAACATGGGATACGATTTTCACGCCCAATTGCGCCAATAGCTGTTTCGCGACAGCGCCTACTGCAACGCGTACCGTCGTTTCGCGCGCCGAAGACCGCTCGAGCACATTGCGAAGGTCACGGTGGCCGTATTTAATGCCGCCATTCAAATCTGCATGTCCGGGGCGCGGACGGGAAATTTGGCGTTTGACTTCATCGGTTTCCTCTATCGGCTCTATGCCCATAATATTTGTCCAATGCTTCCAGTCATCGTTCTTCACCACTAACGCTACCGGTGAGCCAAGTGTTTTGCCATGTCTGACTCCAGAGACGATTTCTACTGTATCTTTTTCAATTTGCATTCTGCGCCCGCGGCCGTGGCCCCCTTGGCGCCTTTTCAATTCTTTGTTGATCATTTCTGCCGTTAGCGGCATTTGTGCCGGCAACCCCTCAATAATGGCGGTCAATTGCGGCCCATGTGATTCTCCTGCTGTCAAATAACGCATGCACACTTTCTCCCTTCAACGCACTAAAGTATTTATGTACCACTATAACATATATTATTTCTTCAATTCTATATGAAAAAATAGATTATACAAAACTGTCCAAAAAATCTCTTGGACAGTTTTGTTTTTTAAATTCAACTATTGCTTATAGAGAAGCTTAATGGGCTTTTAATTTCCAGTTAAATGGATATACTGTCCAAATAGAGGCAAATACTGTCCATTTCCACCAAAATACTGTCCAAACCGATGCATTTACTGTCCAACCCATTCCAAATACTGTCCGCAGAAAAGCAAAATAAAAAAGGCAGCCCAGAGGCTGCCTTTTGAACGGTAATTAGTTTACCCAGTTGTTAATTGTTTTTTCGTATGATACCAATTCTTCTTCTTTGAAGAACAAGCCGATTTCGCGTTCAGCGCTTTCAGCTGAATCCGAACCGTGGATCATGTTTTTGCCGACAGTGACTGCGAAGTCGCCGCGGATTGTTCCTGGAGCTGCATCTTTAGGGTTTGTAGCGCCCATCATTTGACGTGCAGTCAAAATAACGTTTTCGCCTTCCCATACCATTGCAAATACAGGTCCTGAAGTGATGAATTCAACCAATTCACCGAAGAATGGACGCTCTTTGTGCTCGCCGTAATGCTCTTCAGCCAATTCAGTTGGAATTTGCATTAATTTAGCGCCAACCAAGTGGTAGCCTTTTTTCTCAAAACGCGCTACGATTTCACCGATTACGTTGCGTTGTACGCCGTCTGGTTTCACCATTAAGAAAGTTTTTTCCATTATGAACACTCCTCTTTATAAAAGCTCGGGCATTTTGCCCACCCTAAAAAATACTAACATTGTGGCTCTATTTGTCAACTGTCGGCTAAAACTTTCTTTTGCCGATGAAAAATGCGATTTTGCGCATGGTTTTATTCGCTGAACTTTTTGGCAAATGCGCCAACTCTTCAAGCGCCTTTTGCAGATAGCGCTCGCTGATTGCTTTGGATTTCCCAATCGCTGGGCTGTCGCGAATCAATTGGACAATCTGCAGCCGCTCGTCATCCGTCAAGTCTTTGTACAAGCTGCTTTTCAACTGCGTGTAAATCGCCTTGTCTTCTCGGGCAAAAAGAACCGGAAGCGTGATATTCCCTTGAATAAAATCGCTGCCTGCTGGTTTGCCCAACTCTTCATCTGTGGACGTAAAGTCCAAAATATCGTCGATGATCTGGAACGACATGCCAATAAAATAGCCAAACCGCCGCAAATGGGCTGCCGTTTTCTCGTCCGTCCCCGATACCAATGCGCCAAGTTCACAGCTGGAAGAAATCAACAGTGCCGTTTTTCGCTTGATGCGGCGCAAGTAATCGCGCATATTTTGGTCCAGCTTGTATTTGTCTTCAATCTGAATGATTTCGCCTCTGCATACTTCGATCATCGTTTTGGACAAAATGTCATGAACATTAGGAATGTCCACTTCGGTGATATATTCCAATGCACGCGCTAATATAAAATCACCTGTGTACATGGCTACGCTATTGTTCCACTGCGCTTTAACCGTCGGCTGGCCCCTTCTCATTTCGGAATCGTCAATGACATCGTCATGCACTAGAGAAGCCATATGAATCAACTCAAGCGGCACCGCCACTTGCTTCATCACATCAATATTGTAGTTTCCAAATTTTCCTGCCAATAAAACAAAAACAGGCCGGATACGTTTCCCTCCGGCCTGAAGCAAATGAAGAGAAGCATCGTTTAATAGGTGAGAATTGGAATCCACTGCTTGTTCTAATTCTTTCTCGATCATTTCTAACTCCGGTTTAAGGTCGGAATAGAGCAATTTCAACTTCATCTTTTCCACTAAAAAACCTTCTCCCGCTATTTTACTTTTTTAATTCCTAAATGGAGCGCAGCGGCTCCCCCTGTATACGGTTTGTATTTCACTTTTTCAAAACCGACTTGAGTAAACATTTTTGCTAATTGCTTCATTCCGGGAAATGTTTTAGCCGATTCTTGAAGCCAAGAATATTCTTTATAGCTTTTAGCAAACAGCTTGCCGAAAACAGGCATGATGAAGCGGAAATAAACTCTGAAAAACGGTTTAAACAGTAAATTTTCAGGTTGGGATGTTTCCAAGCACGCAATCATGCCGCCTGGTTTTAACACGCGGTGCATTTCGGATAGCACTTGGTAATAATCCGGAACGTTGCGCAGGCCAAAACCGATTGTGGCAAAATCAAACGAATTGTCCGGGAAAGGCAGCGACATAGCATTGCCTTGAATCAATTTTACTTGCGGCAAATGCTTGGTTTTTTCAATTCCGACATTCAACATGTTTTGGCTGAAATCCAGCCCTACGACTTTACCGGACTCGCCTGTTGCTTCTGCTAAGGCAATCGTCCAATCGGCCGTGCCGCAGCAAACATCAATTGCAGCAGCGCCACGCGGCACTTGCATTTTATCCATCGTATCGCGCCGCCACTTATTGTGCTGCTGAAAGCTGATGACCGAATTCATCTGGTCATAGTTTTCGGATATATTTTCAAAAACTTCATGGACACGTTGTTCTTTTGTTTTTGGCATATCAGTCATCCTTCTCGGGTTAGCTGCTCAGCTTTATGCTGGGGCGGGGTTATTTGATGAAGCATAAAGTGTTTCAATTCATAGTCAAATGAATAGCCATTTACACATTTCTCCATTTGGATGTGCAAGTCGTCCAACTTATCCAAAAGCCATTCTTCTGTATGTAGTGGGTTCTGAAGCGATTGTTTCAACAAACGCAGCACATGGGTTTGGCCGTCTCGCTGCAGGCATTCTAATTCTTGTGCATAGCGGAGATAATTTAAAGCCATTTTGGCTAAAGGTGTGTATTCATCAAAGCCGTAAAAATCATAAAAAGTCGTCAGCAATTCACTTTCGATGACTTCAACCGCATCATCAATGCTTTTGAGTGTGTGGACAGAAGTTTCATAAAATGTCGCCTTTTTTTCACTCACATGGACAATAGCAGTAGCTAATTTTTGGATTAATGGAATGTTTTTTGAGTTGGTCAACATCTGATAATAAATACCGCTATAAAAATCGCCTGCCAATACAGTCAACTGCTGTTTTTTCGTGACAGGTGCATCTTCTTTGACCTGATCATGGGCATGCAAAGCAGCATAAACAATGGAAACTGTTTTTGCAGACGCTTCGATTTTGCCAGACCATTGTTTTCCATCGAAAAAAGGCAATAACAAAAAAAACAAACGCGCCTGTTCGACAGATGGGCCTGCTGTATATTGTTCGAGTGTCCGCTGCTGAACCGCTTTCAAGACGTCGATTTCCATGGAAGTTATTTTTGAATGTATTTGTTGTAAATTCATACTGCTTGCTCCATTCATGATTTCGACATACCACTTCAGTATATCACAGGCTGTGCGTCGCCTTCATTCAATTCAGCCTATTTTTTCGCTTCGCTTTCCACTACTCCATGAGCAGAATGGATTTCCGCTTTGCCTCGTATTTTCATTGCCGACGTATGCTCAGTAAACTGGGCGATCATCACTTCGCCTTTATCCAGCTTTTCTGTATGATGGAATTTCGTGTCGTTTCCGCGCGTTAACCCGATAACGTTCACTCCGTCTTCTTCCGCACGGATAATGATGTATTCTGTCTGTGCCATTTTTTCACCCGCTTTTATAAGTTTAATTCATTTTAATATAAGAAATGATTTCTGAACGTTTGACAGCGTCTTGTTCAAATATTCCGCGTGAAACCGCAGTCACGGTTTTCGCACCTGGTTTCTTAATACCGCGCATTGTCATGCACATGTGCTCAGCCTCTACCATGACATAAACGCCGTGCGGATTGAGAGTATCAACCAAAGAGTCCGCTATGGTGGACGTTATTCTTTCCTGAAGCTGCGGACGTTTTGCGACGGTTTCAACTGCGCGCGCCAATTTGCTTAAGCCGGTGACAACTCCATCACGCGGGATATATGCGACATGCGCTTTTCCAAAAAACGGAACAAGATGATGTTCACACATTGAGTAAAACGGAATGTCTTTCACAAGCACCAGTTCTTCGTGGCCTTCATGGAAAACCGTTTTAAAAAATTCTTTCGGATCTTCCTTTAAACCGGAAAATACTTCCGCGTACATTTTTGCGACGCGTTTCGGGGTTTCCAACAAGCCTTCGCGATCTGTATCTTCCCCAACTGCTTCTAAGATCATGGAGACGGCTTTTTCTATTTTTTCCAAATCAACTTTCTGCAACTCTATGTCAGTCACTCTGTTTCCCCCTGTTAAAGACAAATCGTTTTTATTTCGTGAAGTTATCTGTTAATTCTATTCAGGCGCTTCCGCTTTTCTCACATGAATCGTAGCATACGGGTTGAGGATTCGCAAAAATGAACGCTTAACAAAAGAATGGCCTTTGCGGGACTCAGTCTCGCAAAGGCCATTCTATGTACGTCACTGAAGATTATTTCACTGCATCTTTAAGTGCTTTACCTGGTTTAAATGCAGGAATTTTGCTTGCAGCGATCTCGATTTCAGCACCAGTTTGCGGGTTGCGTCCTTTACGGGCTGCACGTTCGCGTACTTCAAAGTTACCAAATCCGATCAATTGTACTTTGTCACCTTGAGTTAGAGCGTTTTGAATCGCCTCAAATGCAGCGTCAACTGCTTTTGCAGCGTCTTTACGAGAAAGTTCAGCTGCTTCAGCAACAGAGTTCACTAATTCTGTCTTGTTCATGCCATTCACCTCCTCTCAAAGGGGATGCAATCCATCAATCCTGTAAAAAGAGTATCATAACGAAAATTGCATAGCAACCACTAATACCAAGCATAGTCGATAAAAACACTAAAATATTACAAATTATACCAAATGTCGCGTATTTTCACTAAGAACCTCAAAAAACCGCGCAGTTACTCGGTCTTGAAAATTGGTTCGCGATCTTTGTTGATTGTATACGGAAGTGAGTATGCAGGTACAATCGGACTGTCTTCGTACAGCAAAAAACGAATATCGTCTCCTTCTTTCAGCTCTCCTTCGTATTTTTGGATGGCTGAATAAAGATCAATGGAATAATCGATGTAGATCTCGCCGCTTCCTGTAATGACCATCGGAAGGTTTGTACCACTGTAAGGACTCACGACAACCGGTTCTTCATTGATTCCCATTGCCTTGTAGTTAAATTTGTAAACGTTGTCAGCAAGAGTCTCGGCAATTGGCACTTGTCCGCCGTTCGCGCTTTTTCGGATATTGACGGAACGAATAGCTTCAGCAATACGCAGGTCTACCAGTTTAACCGTCGGATTTTCTTCAACGTCCATCAAGACATACTGAAAAATCCCGCCGGTTTCAAACGCGTTGTCTGGAACTTCCGCCATGTGAGCTGGCACGATTTTCGCAAAATCAATCGGGTATTTGATAAATTGATCCACTTCCATATCCCGCGTTTTGATCGGCAATAAGCCGTTTGTCGCCCCACGGTATTGATTGACCGCATTTTGGACAGAAATCAAACTTTCTTCGTAAGGCGTTTCGTTTTTTGCCCGTTCACTTTCCGGATACATACAGCCGGACAATACAGCTAAACAAGCCAAAAATACAAAAGCCATCATTAGTTTTTTCATTGGTTTCACCTCAAGCGCCGCCAGTCGGTCCGCTGAATACTGTGAACGCCGTAATAATAAATCCAAGAACCAGCAGGATATACGCAACTAGGGCGAAAATAAATTTCAATATGCCATTCGTCAATTTATATCGGCTAACATAAATCAAACCCATAGCGAGCAGTAAAAAAGCAATCCCTGCAAATGATACCCACATTTTGTCTAAAGCACTCATAATCGGCCGCCTTTCGTTCGGTTTCAGTCCATAGTATAGCACAAAAAAAGAAGGGGCTAAGGCTGTCCTCCCCTTCTTTTGTGACAATTATAGCAAGTTAATCAAATCTTCAAGCTCGTTTTTCTTGTTGCGGCCCATTAGGTTATTTACCGCTTCTTCAGTAGTGACGCCATCGAATAAAACCGAATGCAATGCAGCCGTAATCGGCATCGGCACGTCGTAAGCTTCGGCTAATTGATGAGCTGCTTTTGTTGTACGGATGCCTTCAACGACCATGCCCATTTCTTCAAGCACTTCTTCGATCGATTTTCCTTGCCCCAAGAGATTTCCTGCACGCCAGTTGCGTGAATGCACGCTCGTGCACGTTACAATCAAATCACCGACCCCGGTAAGCCCGGAGAACGTTAAAGGAGACGCCCCCATTTTCACTCCGAGGCGGGCGATTTCAGCTAATCCGCGCGTCATTAAGGCGGCTTTGGCATTATCTCCATATCCAAGGCCATGGGTGATGCCGACTGCGAGCGCAATGATGTTTTTCAATGCACCTCCCAGTTCAACGCCGATGACATCGGTATTCGTATAAACCCGGAAATACTGATTCATAAATAAATCTTGGACATGTTCAGCCGATCTTGTGTTTTCACACGCAGCACTGACAGTTGTTGGCTGCTCCAATACCACTTCTTCAGCGTGGCTTGGGCCGGACAACACAACCACATCTTCAATCCATTGCTCAGGAATTTCCTCGCGGATCATTTCGCTGATCCGCTTTAAGGAATCCGGTTCAATTCCTTTGGAAACGTGGACAAACAACACTTTTTTCGTGAGATTTTCTTTAATTTTTTCGCATACTTCGCGTATTCCTTTAGTTGGAATAGCCAGAACAAACACATCTGCATGGTTGACCGCTTTCGGCAAATCAGACGTTGCAATCAAATTATCCGGCAAGCGGATATTTTTTAAATACTTCTGGTTTGTGTGGCCGTTGATTTCTTCTGCTTGCTCGGATCTGTGCGTCCACAGCAGTAAATCATGGCCATTTTGAGCCAACACAAATGCTAGTGCCGTCCCCCAGCTACCCGCTCCAAAAATCGAAACTTTTTCCATGATTTTATACCACCTTTACACTATTAAGTACGGGCTCTTGTAATAAGTCGGAGCGGAGTCCCTTCAAAATCGAAGCTTTCACGTATCCGATTTTGTAAAAATCGTTCATAGCTAAAGTGCATAAGTTCCGGTTCATTGACGAAAACGACAAATGTCGGTGGTTGAATGGCCACTTGCGTCGCATAATAAAGGCGCAGTCTTCTTCCTTTATCAGTTGGCGCTGGGTTCATTGCTACCGCATCTTCAATAACTTCGTTCAAAATACTCGATTGAATGCGTCTAGAATGATTTTCATTTACTTTATTGATTATTTCAAGAACACTATGAACACGTTTCCCGCTTAGCGCAGAAACAAACATAATCGGAGCATAATCCAAGAACAAGAAATGTTCACGAATTTTGCGGGTCATGACGTTCATCGTTTTTTCATCTTTTTCAATGGCATCCCATTTGTTCACGAGAATGATGACCGCTTTACCGGCTTCGTGCGCGTATCCGGCAATTTTCTTGTCCTGCTCTTGAATGCCTTCTTCTGCATTTAAAACCACCAAAACAACGTCCGAACGTTCGATTGCCCGAAGCGCCCGAAGCACACTGTATTTTTCGGTTGACTCATACACTTTCCCTTTTTTGCGCATGCCGGCAGTATCAATGATGACATATGGCTGCTCTTCGTATTCGTACTGAGTATCGATGGCATCGCGAGTGGTTCCGGCTACTTCACTGACAATTACTCGCTCTTCGCCTAAAAATGAATTGACAAGTGAAGATTTCCCTACGTTTGGACGGCCGATCAATGAGAACTTGATCACGTCATCCGGGTATTCCTCTTCGTCGTCTTTCGGGAAGTTTTTCGCCACTTCATCCAGCAAATCGCCAAGGCCAAGGCCGTGGGATCCTGAAATCGGGAACGGTTCGCCCATGCCCAACGTATAGAAATCGTAAATCATGTGGCGCATATCCGGGTTGTCGATTTTATTGACCGCTAAAATGACCGGTTTTTTGGTCCGGTATAAAATTTTCGCTACTTGTTCGTCTTGAGCGGTGACACCGTCACGGCCGTTGACTAGGAAAATGATGACATCCGCCTCGTCCATGGCAATTTCAGCCTGCTGGCGGATTTGTTCTAAAAACGGCTCGTCCCGCAGATCGATGCCGCCTGTGTCTATAATATTAAATTCGTGTGTCAGCCAATCCGCTGAACTGTAGATACGGTCACGAGTAACTCCTGGAATATCTTCCACGATGGAAACCCGTTCCCCGACCACGCGATTAAAAATCGTGGACTTCCCTACGTTCGGCCGGCCAACGATTGCTACTACCGGTTTTGACATAATTAATTCATCCTTCCACTTCATATATTGCTATTATACACGAAAAAGGCGATGGCATCGTCAAAATGTCCATCGCCCATAAAGGTGCAATATTCAGTTTTTCGAACGGATTGCAAAAGAAGCCGGATCATAGCCGCGAACCGTCAAATAATGGAACAAATCTCCCGAAATAATGGCCGGGCAATTCACCAGATCCGGCAAGTTTTTGGCGCCGAGTGCCGTCATCATCATGCCCACATCTTCATGCAAAGCGTGGATTTCTGAAATCAGCTCGGCTTCCCCTTTTTCCATCGCAATTTTCAAAAATGAGCCGGCCAATCCAACCGCGTTTGCCCCAAGCAAAAAAGCTTTTACGATATCTTTGGCATCGCGTATTCCGCCGGACGCCAAAACCGTTTTATTAAAGACGCTTTTGACTTCAACAATCGCAGCAGCCGTCGGAATTCCCCAATCCTGAAAATACGTAAGCTTTCGCTTGCGCCGTTCATTCTCAATAGCCGCAAAGTTAGTGCCGCCGTAGCCGCTGACATCAATCGCAGCAATATTTGCAGCAGCAAGCTTAGCAGCCGTTTCCCGAGAGATGCCGAAACCGGTTTCTTTAACAATCACCGGCACCGCGAGACGATCAGCAATTGCCTCGATGCGTTCAATTGCACCGGAGAAATCGCGGTCGCCTTCGGGCATCGTCAACTCCTGGACGGTATTCAAATGAATTTGCAGCGCATTCGCTCGAATCATTTCCACGGCATCTTTGGCTTGCTGAATGGTCGCTTCGCTTCCCAGGTTGGCAAATAAAATGCCCTCAGGATTTTCTTTTCGGACGACTTCGTACGACCTGCGTTCCACGGGATCTTTCAAGGCGGCCATTTGGGAGCCGACTGCCATCGCAATTCCCGTTTCTTTCGCTGCCCTTGCTAAAAGGCTATTTAGTTTTTCCGTCTCCAAGCCGCCTCCGCCTGTCATTGCATTAATAAAAACAGGTGATTTTAAATTCAAATCACCTGTTTCCGGATTTAGACGGATATCAGTTACGCCAATTCCTGAAAGCGCTTGATGGACAAAACGAATGTCATCAAACAATGTGCCCATTTCCGAATTGGTGGATAATGCATAATGAATATGGTCCATCTTCCGTTCAGCCCTGGACATTTATTCGGATTTAAATCCTTTTAATTTGTCGCCGATCACGTCTCGGATAGAGAATCCAGATGATTCTTCAGGCGCTTCGTAATCAGAGTAATCCGGCTCGGCTTCTTTTTCCTGAAGCTCTTTAATGCTGAGGGACAGGCGCTTGTCTTCTTTGTTGACATCAATTACTTTTACTTGCACTTCCTGGCCCTCAGTCAGCACTTCGTGAGGATTCGCGATGTGCTTATGGGCGATTTGTGAAATGTGCACGAGGCCTTCCACTCCTGGCAAAACTTCAACGAATGCTCCGTACGTAACGAGGCGTTTAACAGTCCCCGCATGCACTGAACCTTTTGGCGCTTTGTCTTCAATTGCATCCCATGGACCCGGCAAAGTATCTTTTATCGATAAGGAAATGCGTTCTGCATCCCGATCGACTGACAAGACTTTCACTGTCACTTCTTGCCCTTCTGTCACCACATCTGACACTTTGTCGACGTGTTCATGCGACAATTGGGAAATGTGGACAAGGCCATCCACTCCACCGATATCGACAAACGCTCCGAAAGAAGCAATGCGCTGGACTTTCCCGTTTAATACGTCGCCTGCATGAATCGTCTCCATTACATGGACTTTTTGCGTTTCTTTTTCTTTTTCCACTACGGCACGGTGCGAGAGAATCAAACGGTTGTTTTCTTTTTCCATCTCCACAATTTTAAATCCGAGTGTTTTGCCTTTGTAATCTTCAAACGATTCCACAAAGTAATCTAATCTTCAACAAGAGATGCCGGCACAAAGCCACGGACGCCTAAATCGACGACCAATCCGCCTTTTACCACATCTTTTACTTCAGCTTCAATGATTTCACCGGATTGGAACTTCCCTTCCAATTCATCCCAAGCTTGTTCAGCATCCACTTTGCGTTTGGATAATACATAGTTTTCTTCTTCAACTTTCGTAATAACTAAATCCAGTTCGTCTCCGACTTTCACCGAGTCTGATGCTTTTTCGATATGGAGGCTTGATAACTCGCTGATCGGAATAATGCCATCAAATGGTGCTCCATTTATTGTTACGGTTACTGCTTTTTCTTCGATCTTATCAACGATACCTTTTACGCGATCTCCGACTTGGAAGTCACTGTTTTCCATCATATTCATTTCCTCAGACATAAGTAGCCCTCCTTCACAAACTATCCACTTCTATTTTATGCGAATTCTCTAATAAAAACAAAAATTATCACTTATTTTGTTTGTATTCGTCAAGAATGTTTTGGATATGGCTCATGATGACTTCGGTCACTTCATCTGCAGAGGCTTTTCGTTCACGGTAAGGCGCCATGGAAATCGGTTCACCGTAAACAACTTTTACTTTTCGAAACGTTTTGTATGGGCCAATTATGGCACACGGCACAACATCTGCCTCGCCGCGCAGCGCAAAAAATCCTGCACCGCTCAGTCCTTTTTTCAATACCCCGTCGGTAGAACGAGTTCCTTCCGGAAACAGCCCCATCACTTCTCCGCCTTTAAGAATTTTTAAGGCGCTTCGAAGCGCTTCACGGTCACTCATTCCCCGTTTTACCGGAAAAGCATTCACTTTCGGTAAAATCGGTCCAAGTATGGGCACTTTGAACAATTCTTCCTTAGCCATAAAGTGCACCGTTCTTGGAGCAGTCATGCCAACCACTGGTGGATCCAGTGCATGGATGTGGTTCGCGCAAAGAAGAACGCCACCTTCTTTAGGAAAATGTTCCGTTCCAATCACTTCAAAACGGTAAAGAGGAGTTAATGCCGTTTTTACAAGCGCTTTTCCAAATGTATAAAGATTCACATTAACTCAACCTCTCTTTCGCCAACTTCAAAATTTCATCGGCTGCTTCCCGGATGGTCAATTCTGTCGTGTCGATAAAAATCGCATCATCCGCTTTTCTCAATGGCGAAGCTTCCCGCTCGCTGTCCATTTTATCGCGCAAAGCAATTTCTTCTTGCAATTCTTCAATCGGAACATGGATTCCTCTGTTCGCATTGTCGTCGAATCTGCGGCGCGCGCGTTCTTCGACACTTGCTGACATGAAAATTTTCAAGGCAGCCTCCGGCAAGACGTGCGTTCCGATATCCCGGCCATCCATAACCACGCCTCTGCTTTCGGCAAACTGTTTCTGCAATTCCACCATGCGCTCTCGTACTTGGGCGTGCGCCGCCATTTCCGAAACTGCTTTAGTTACATGCTGCGAGCGAATCGCTTCCGTCACATTTTTCTTATCTAAAAAGACCAGTTGGCCGTTATCAGAAGGCTGAAGATCGATTTCTGTATCCATTAGAAGCGCTCCCGCCTGTTCATTGCTTGCCATATTAATTTCTTCGTTTAATGCTTTTAACGTAATCGCACGGTACATGGCGCCCGTGTCGATGTAAACATAGCCCAATTGTTCTGCCACAATTTTCGCTATCGTGCTTTTTCCGGCGGCCGCAGGGCCATCAATTGCTATCTGTATCGGTTTCGTCAAAACAGTCACCTCATCATATGTATTCAAGTTATTTTATCACAGAAAAGCTCAGGCGGTCATGTAGATTCGATGGGCATAAGACAAACTGGCGAAGCGGCGTTCTTTGCCGCACAGCCAGGATGGCTTATGGCCCCGAGAATCTGGCCGCCGGTGTCTGGACAATCAGGAAAAGCGCAGGCGCCTATCCAGCTCTGACAAGCACTGGAGGGATTGTGTGTAATGGCGCTTTTTGCCATTGCACGCAATACAGACCGCGACTCTAGGAGCTAGGCGCCGGTGTCTGGACAATCAGAAAAGCGCAGGCGCCTATCCAGCCCTTTAACAGTTTGGAGTACCGGATTGAAGGAAAAATACTGCCTACACGTTGAAGTTTACAACTCCACAATTTTTAAATACTATAAAACAACTATCTTAAACGCTACTCCATAATTAAAACGCCGCAACAACTTATCCGCAATTCCTTTTAAAAGGCAATTAAAAAAAGCCTTAGGCTCAAGGCTTTTCGAAATGATTAATGCTTCGGATGGAAAGTGGATTGATCGTGGTAATGCGCCAAGGATAATTGATGCGCTTGTTTTACTTTTCTCAAGCCGAACCACCAGAGAAACAGCATGAAAGGAATAATGCCGTAGAGCCAGTCGGCCCGAAAATACAAAAAGGAGTTGTAGGCGATATGCAAGACCATAGAAGTCGTCAGCGCCCACACGAGCCATTTCCGCCCTGTTCCAGAAGAAAATTTCGCCCGGCCAAAATAATAGCCCATTACCACTCCAAAAAGCGCATGGCTTGATACCGGCAAGAACGCACGGATAAAAGCCGTTTCCAATCCGAATTCCAGCAAGTAAAGAATGTTTTCAACTGTTGCAAACCCCAAGGAGACACTGGCACCGTAGAGAATTCCATCAAAAGGATCTTCGAAATCCACATGCCGATAAATGGCAATCAGCAAGACCAGCCATTTGAAAAATTCTTCAACAATGCTGGAAAACAGCACCGATTGAGAAAAAACGTTGCTAAATACACCTTCAGCATCGAAAACGTATTGGATAAACAAAATAGGAAACGTTAGTATCGCTCCGTATATAAAACAGTGAAAGATTAATTTAGAAGGTTCCTTTGAAAATTGATCCCTTAAATAAAAGTAGCTGAACAAAGCCAAACTCGGAGCAATAGCAACTGTCAATAAAATAATCATATGCATGCTCCTTTGCTTGAAGTAATTCCATTATATCACGATTATTTGGGAAATTTTAGAGTAATCTTCTACATTGACTTGTTAATTTACAAATGTATTGATGTCAACTTCTTTATCGGCTGATAAGACAACCGCCAATTTAATGCGCGCTTTTTTGCTGTCGTAATCGCTGCCGAGCAAGACGCCATTAAGCATAAGGTCATGCGCACTGCCAGGATAGCCGTAGCTTGGATAGGCATTTCCTTCTTCTGCACTGGTCGTTAGCACAACATGGATTCCTTTTTTAACGGCTGCCGCAATTGCCTCAACCATATGTGGAGAAACTTGCCCTCTTCCCGCTGCTTCCAAAATAATTCCTTTCGTATCACCTGAAGCCAAAGCCTCAATGATAAATCCGTCTTGCCCCGTATAGCATTTGACGATTTCGACGCGCGGCATGCGAGCAGTCACTTCATGCACTTCTCGATTAACTGGCCGTTGGTAAACGCTGACTTTGTCATTATCGATAATGCCCAAATAGCCATGGCCAAACGAATCAAACCCTTGCAGATTGCTAGAATGCACTTTTTTCACATACTTTGCTGTATAAATCCGTTCATTAAAGACGACGACCGTTCCAACGCCTCTCAATTTTTCTTCAACAGAAACATAAATGGAATTGCGCAAATTCGAATAAACGTCTGTTCCGACTTCTTCCGGTGCTCGCTGGGAGCCCGTAACGACGACACCGCGTTCATCCGCAATCGTCAAGTCCAGGAAATAAGCCGTTTCCTCCAGCGTGTCCGTGCCATGAGTTACTACAACGCCATCAACCGATTCATCTTCTAATTCCTGCAAAATCACTTTTCTTAATTCCAGCATTTCATCAAAGCCGATATGCATGCTCGGCAATTGAAATACGTCGATTACGGTCACTTCAATTTCATCCGGCAATTGGCACAGAGCCGCTAACTCTTTTCCAGAAATGGCCCCTGATTTCAATAAGCCTTTTGAAATTTCTCTACTGGCGATCGTTCCGCCTGTGGTAATTAAAGAAACTCTTTTTTTCACTTGCTTCACCTCTTCCTTTTCCATTTTACACTACTCCAACAAAAATAAATCACTGATTTTTTTCATAAAAAAAGCACACTCAATGTGTGCTTTCTTTTGCTTCTATCGCTTTTGCGATCAACTCGCCATGAAACCTGCCGTTCTCGATGAAAATTTCATTGGCGTTGTTGCCTGCAGCAATGACGCCAGCGATATAAAGCCCCTCGACCCCAGTTTCCATCGTTTCCTCATCAAACTCTGGACGGCCAGAAATGGAATCGATGGCGATTCCCATGTTCTTTAAAAAAGCATGGTCGGGATGGTAGCCGATCATCGCAAAAACAAAATCATTGGGAATGGTTTCTTTCGTGTCGTTGACCGTCAATTCCACCGAGGAGTCTGTTATTTTATCGACGATGGAATCGAACAACATGGTGATTTCCCCTTTACGCACCAGTCCTTCGAATTCCGGAAGAATCCACGGTTTTATGCTTTTTGAATAACTTGTGCCATGGTAGGAAACCGTTACCCGGCTACCTGCCTTATGCAATTCAAGAGCCGCATCAACAGCGGAATTTTTGCCGCCGATGACTAGCACATCTTGATCAAAATACGGATGGCCTTCTTTGAAATAATGTCGGACTTTCGGCAAATCGGCCCCTTCTGCCATAAGCGTATTCGGCTGATCGTAATAGCCGGTTGCCGCTACCACATAATTGGCTTCGTAAGTCGTTTTAGATGTCTTAACCCGAAACACTTCTTTTTTCTCAACCTTTTCAACGGTTTCAAAAGACCGCACTTCGATCCCTGTCCGCTTTACGACTTCACGGTAATAGACCAATGCTTGATTGCGCTTTGGCTTCCGGTCTTCAGTAATGAACGGAATGCCGCCTATCGATAAATTATCGCTCGAACTAAAAAACGTTTGATGCGTCGGGTATTGGTAGATCGCATTTACAATATTGCCTTTTTCAATAACAATCGGATAAAGGCCCATTTTTTTAATTTCCATCGCTGCGGATAATCCGCAAGGGCCGCCGCCAATAATAATCACATCTGCCTTTTCCATTTATCTCGCTCCTAAAAAGAATCACTAAAACAAGCATAGAAGATTTTTCGTATTCATGGCAACACTTACGCTTATCTTTTGCGATCCGGGCGTATGGAAAGCAAATGAAATTCCGCTTTTGTTCCGAGGCGCAGCGGCACTTTGGTTGTGCCATAGCCATTTGTTACAAGCTGCAGCGTTCCATTTTTTCGAATAAGTGTTCCTTTTTTATAAATCCCGAATCTGCCAAAGCGAATTTGGCCGCCATGTGTATGCCCGGCTAGCAAAAAATCCGCTCGATACTCTTTTTTGACCCGCTTGAACACAAAAGGCGTATGGGATACGAAAATGACCGCATCTTCTTTGCCCACATTTTTAAACGCTTTGTCAAAGTCAACTTCTTCTGTCGGGAAAAAATCGACTCCCACCAGCTTCAAATGCGAGTTGCCAAACAAGGGTACGCCTTTATTGTCCAGCACCGTCACGCCATATTTCGCCAAAAGCTTGCGAAGCTTGCTTTCACTTACTTCACGGTCGTTATTGCCCCAGACGAAAAAGACCGGCCCGATTTTTGCCAAGTTCTTCAGATTGGCTTCGATCCGCTTAAACGGCACGCCTTTTTCTGCAAAATCGCCTCCAATTAGCACCGCATCCACGGCTAGAGGCAAGGCGAATTCAGGAATCATTCTTCGATGGACATCCGCAATAAACAATAATTCAAACGGCTCGAACGGATGGGCGGTTTGGATTTTTATCGTTTGTCGCTTCATCGTATGCCCAGAAGCATTTTTCACCATAAAAAGAAGCAGCGCGAGTGCTGCTGCCATTAGCTTCACCAACATTTTCATAAAAAAATCCTCTCAATCAATAAAAGGCATAAGAAAGATCCTTATGCCTTTTACTCTCATTATTAATCTTCGGAAACATCCAATACACGGAAACCAGATTTCTCCAACTCTTTTACAAAACGCTCGATATTGTCTTTTTTCTGGATTTTTAAAACAATCCGCCGAACAATCTTATCCGTTTCATCAAAAGTAACCAATGATACAACCGATTCTTTGTATTTTTCGATAATTTCACCAAGGCGGCCAATGCGCCCTTCGGATTCAACTGAAGTAAAAGTAATGCGGTAGCCCGGTTTATGTATACCGAATGCACTTTGCAACTGATTCACTACATCAAAGCGTGTAACAATTCCTAGAAATTCTCCATCTTCGACAACCGCGATGATGGGAAAATCGCTTAACTCCACTAGCGCTTTTTCGTAAACGTCGTTAATGCCCAAAAAGACATCCTGGTTGACAACAACATCGCTTATTTTCGTTGAACTCACAAACTCTTCTTTGCTTTTACCCGAGTGGAAAAATGCACGGTATGCGTGATACCAAGTGAAAATCCCTTTGTATTCAGTACCGTCAGCTACCGGCAAGGCATCTAACGTATGTTTTTCGAGCAAATCCAATCCAACTTGTACCGAATCATCCATTTTGACAATATAACATTTTTCTTTTTTGACCATCGCGCTTTTAACAAACATCGGCTCACCTCTATTTTTTCTGATTCTCTAGCTGTATTCGACTTTATGAATAGAAAATCCTTCTTGTTAAGGCAAAATTAATGTTTGCCCGACACTTATTTCATTGGAAGCTAAACCGTTTGCTTGTTTAATTTTTTCTACAGCGGCAGCAGCTTGTGAAGCTCCATAATTATTCACGGCAATGCGGTATAAGGTTTCATTTGATTTGACTACCACTGATTTTTGCGCTGGTGCTCCAGTTTCTGGTTTTGTTTCTTCTTTAGGCTGTTTTTTAGGTTCGGTTGGTTTTGCTTTAGCTGCTGCTTTTTGCTTTTCAGCTGCAGCCTTTTCAGCCGCCGCTTTTTCGGCTGCTGCTTGTTGATCTTGTTGCACTTTTGCTGCATCTTGCTCTTCTTTCGCTTTTGCAGCTTCTTCTTTCGCTTTTGCAGCTTCTTCTTTCGCTTTATCCGCCTCAGCTTTTTCAGCTGCAACTTTTTTGGCTGCTGCTTTTTCAGCTTCCTTTTTTTCTTGCTCTTCCGTATCTACTGGAACAAGTGGACTTTCAGGCTGTGGATTCGTTTCAAAGCTTACTTCGTTTTCTACGGCATTAGTTGTCAAAGTATCATCAGGTTCGAAGAAAAAGGCTACGTACACAAGAACCATCACAGGCAATAAAATGAAAATGAAAAACAATGAAGGCAACAACACATTTTTCTTCTTTTTAGGTTTATGGGTTGCCCCTTTGCGCTGTGTTCTTCTTGAAAGAGACTCACTGCCAGGAACGGCAATTTCTTGTCGATCTTTTTCGATGGATTCTCTGTAATTTTGATTTGCCATATTCGACTTCTCCTCTATTCCAAACTATTAATTTCATTATGACGAAAATTTTGGCATTTGTAAATGACTCCTACTTAATAACCTTGTAAAGAAAATAGTGCATTTAACCTATCCCGCCAATTGACCGGATCTTGTTTTTTCAGCGTGCGGGTACGGCTTTGAAAAACGGAATAGTCAATTCCGTCATTGACGCAGCAATTTTCCGGCTTTTCAAGCAGCTGCTGTTCAAAACATTGGCTTATATACTGACGGATGCATCCGTCAATAGTTACCAGTTTCCGGATTTTAGCTGCCTGTTTAATTTTTTCTTCTTGAAGCTGCCTAATTTGCTTAATGGTTCCTTCCAGCGGCAATTGGCTTTGCCAATAAGAAATAATCCGCAAAGCCGTTTCGCGCACGATGCCTTGAGCCACTAAACGTTCAGGATCAGTTTTGCACGCATACACTTCTTCAATTTCTCGAGTGGTCGGCAATTCATCCATCACCAAGCTCTCCAGCAGTCCCTCATCGCCTTCTGCATACATTAAAGTAGCTAAAGCTGGTCCTCCATCCCGGCCGGCTCTGCCGACTTCCTGAACATAACCTTCAACTGACGTCGGCAGTTGAAAATGGATCACATGGCGGATGTTCGGAATGTGGACACCCATGCCAAACGCATTGGTTGAACACACCCAATCCAGCTCGCCATTTTGAAATTGCTGCTGAACAAATATCCGGTCTTCATAATCCATGCCACCGTGGTAATGGGAAGATGAGATGTGAAGGTTTGACAGGTGCGTGGATAGCTGCTGGGCTTTTTTCCGGGTTCCCGCATAGATGATGCCCGGCCCTTCGCATTGCTGAACGAAACTTGTCAGCCAATCCAGCTTCTCCCTCTGGCCATCAAACTTCTTAATATCGTATACAAGGTTTTTTCGGTCCATCGGGTGGGTGTATACGAACGGATCTTGGATTTTCAAATACTGTTTGATTTCTTCGGTCACTTTCGCCGTAGCGGTCGCCGTCAATGCCAAAATTCTTGGGTGGTTGAGCAATGGCAGGATTTCTGCGATCCGCAAATAATCCGGGCGAAAATCAAATCCCCATTGCGAAATGCAGTGAGCTTCATCGGCTACGAGAAGTGAAATGTGAATGCGCTGCAGCTGCTTTTTGACAAATGGCTGCACGAGCATTTCAGGAGAAATAAAAATAAAGCGGTAAGTGCCTAAAGAATTCCATATTTTCTCTTTATCTTCCGGTTTCATGAAGGAATTGATCGCAACGACTGATTTTTCGCCCATTTTTTTTAGTTGGGCCACTTGGTCCTGCATTAGCGACAACAAAGGCGAAACAATCAAAACACTTCCCGGCAGCACATGCGCTGGCAATTGGTAGCACATCGATTTGCCCATGCCGGTTGGCAGCAACGCGATAACATCATTTCCTTCTAACACTTTGGCAATTACTTCCCGCTGTCCGGGTCGGAACGCTTCAAATCCATATGTACGCCGAAGCAAGTTCTCTAAGTCCACTTGTTCTCTTCCTTTCCTTTTCGCCTTTTACCGGCCGTTTACTGCTTCACAGCTAAAGCGAGGCGTATTTGAAAATAAGTAGCGTCCGGCACTTTTTCTTTAATGTCCCGAAGCCTTTTCGTTTGGTTTTCTTTGCTGATGGCAATTATTTTTTGGTACATTTCTTTTTTAATAAAGGCTATGTAGTTGAAATAAGGATCATTCATGGCAAGTTCGACAAAATGATCTTCGATAGTGCTGGTTTTTAATTGCCGCAATGAGGCAATTTGCTCCAGAGAAAACCCTTGTTCGAAGAGCTTTTCCGTTCGTCTTGCTGATTCAGTCAACGAAGACAGTTGAATCACGCCTTCCATCAACCCCGCAAGCAGCGGAAAGTCGTTTTGTTCCAGGACATCAAGCCAGCTATGCACCGTTTCAACGCTTTTCAGTTGGGCATCGATTGCCTTGATGCGGCGGGTGGCAGCAATTTGTTCCCATGTCAACCCGCTCAAACCATATCCGGACAAGCGCTGCAAAACAATCATTTTCGAGTCCTCGGCAACCGGCACATTTTCCAAGCTTTCGAACAGTTCATTTTTGAATGCCATCACCACTTCCGGATTGCGGAAATTGATTTTCTTCAAATAAGTTTTTACCCACAATTGAATGTCTTCGGTGTTGACTACTGGGTCGAACCGATTGACTTGCTGGCTAATATGGGAAAAAGTTTGAACAATTAGTGACAGCCGGTTCATGAACAAAGTTTCTCTCCCTCGATATTTCCAACCGTTCAAAAGGGTTTGGGGCTTTTCTGCTTGAAGCGCTTCGGCGCTCAATTCGATCACTTCGTTATTTGGTTTGAGCAAGCCGCGGGCAAACAGGTGAGCCACCGCTTCATCGTAAATTAGCTTATCAAGGCGCGGCAGCACTGCAAAATAAGGGTATAGCTGATAATAGCCGATATCTTGGATGGTCTGCCCAGACTTTTTCCCTTTGATCAAGTGAAAAGGAGACGAGACGGTCCGTTCCTTATTTACCGCTTTCATAATGTCGAGAATAAGTTCTTCGAATAACAAAGCCTGGCCCCCTAGCGTTTTTGGTTGAAAAACTGATGAAACACCTTTAGAATGAATCTGATAGTATAACTGAACTTGTTCGGAGATGAAGGAGAGGAAGAATATGGCAAAGTATACCATTGTCGATAAGGATACTTGTATCGCTTGCGGAGCTTGCGGCGCTGCTGCACCCGATGTATATGATTATGACGATGAAGGCATCGCGTTTGTTATCTTAGATAATAACACGGGGACGGAGCAAGTTCCAGATGAACTAGAAGAAGACATGGAAGATGCGTTCGAAGGCTGCCCAACCGATTCAATCAAAGTAGCGGATGCTCCATTTGATGGCGACCCCCTTAAATATGAAGACTGAACCAAATTAAAAACAGGCGTTATGAAAGCAAAATTGCTTTCATAACGCCTGTTTGTTTTTTAATCTTATTGGTAATAAGCCCGTTGTTTTTCCAGCCAAGATTGCATGCTGCTGAACATTAGCAGCACCACTGCAGTTAGCAGTAAGCCTTTGATTATATTAAATGGCAAAATTCCGAGCACGATGCTTTTGAACAATGCATCGCCGGTTTCCGCCGGGAAGTTTAAGAAATACGTGTACATTGGCAAAAAGACCAAATAATTTAAAATGCTCATGCCAATTGCCATCGTTGCAGTCCCCATGCCAAGCCCCACCATGATTCCTTTTTTCGTAGAGATTTTGCGGTAAATCAAGTAAACCGGCATGATAAACAAAATGCTGGTAACGAAGTTGGCCAAGTGGCCGACTGGCACGCCTGTTTGGCTTCCCGAAAAAATCCAATCCAAGACGTTCTTGAAAAGGGCTACGAGAACGCCAGCAACCGGCCCCATCGTAATGGCGGCGATCAACGCTGGCACATCGCTAAAATCTACTTTTAAAAACGGCGGCAATGCCGGCAGCGGAAAATTGAAAAGCATCAAAATAAAGGAAATGCTGCTCAACATGCCGATTGCGATCATTGCTTGTAACTTTTTGTTCTTCATGTTCCTCTCTCCTTAAGTGATTCACCAGAAGAAAAGTTCGGACACATGCCTTCTCATATAAAAGCCCTTAAGCGAATAAACACTTAAGGGAGAAAAGGCACACTCAAATAGCGCATTCTGTTTATAGTAAACGGCATGCGTCCGCACCTTCACCTTCTCCCATCCAGACTATACTGTCGGCTTTGGAATCGCACCAAATCCTGCGTTTTACGGCTCGCGGGCTTATGAACTTAAGTTCAATTACCGCCGGTAGGGAATTACACCCTGCCCCGAAGATGAATCGATATTTTGTTATATGCTAATTTTAGTAGAAAAGAGGCGTAATGTAAACAACATTGCTCACATTACGCCTATTTTTTATTCGAGCGGCCATTCCAGCCGATTGGGTTCAGCGGGTGCAGGGATTGGTTGGGTAAAATCAAAACCGTTCCATTGCTCCTGTACTGTATTTTTCAATTGCACTTGCTTGCCAAAGGATTGAGCAGTTAACGCTATGCTTTCCACCATTCGGGTTGCCTCAGCCAAATCCTGAGATTCAAAATCGAATGGCTCGGAAAAAGCGAGTTCCAAGACGGCATCTGTTTCCGTTACTGCAAATCCAGTTCCTTCGGCAATGGTTGCGTGATGAAAGTCGCTTGGTGAAGTTGTTAGCGCCTCGATAGCCTCTTTCGCAGTCTCATATGGCATTCCGTAGCTCGGAACCAAATAAGTCGCTCCAGAGGAAGCTGTATAGGCAAAATATGCCACCTTTGCCATGTCCGTTTTGATTGGCTCCATCGGCCCAATTTGATCAAACTCAGCTTGCGAGCCGTCTTCATTTAAAACGGCAACTTCTTCTGCGTCTTGAAACGTTTCTTGAATGGACGATTCATATACACTGATGCTTGCTGACGCTTGATCATATGGATGATCATCCGGCAAACGATGGGCTACCGCATCGTTTTCGCGTGCAATGGTCCCTGCATATGGATGATAATCGTCAAAACCTAGCGCCTGCTCATCTAATTTACCCGCATAGTGATTGTACAACGCAACCGAATCCGGAACGTCTTTGCCGAAATCTCGCGCGATTTGTTCGCTTGGCACGAGAAACGATACCGGCACCACAAATGCATTTTCAGTCAAACCGATGGAAAAAACAGTTGCGCCGTTTAAATCTTCCTTATATAAAGCTGTCCGCATTTGTTCAGGGCCAGCCATAGCAGAAAAACTATCGGAACTACTATTTTCGGAGCCTGCGGATTTATCCGCTTCGCCGCTTTCTTCTTTTGGAACAATCACCGATTCTGCTGATTTATCGGCAGAGCTCTGTTCTTCTTGAACAGCGCTATTAATGCCGTTTTGGCTGACAATTGAAGCGACTAGAATGCCGACGGTAATAAACGCGAGTGCCGCCAC
The DNA here is from genome assembly GCF_050864155.1 of Planococcus sp. YIM B11945. Lineage (NCBI taxonomy): Bacteria > Bacillati > Bacillota > Bacilli > Caryophanales > Caryophanaceae > Planococcus > Planococcus sp. YIM B11945. The sequence goes on from NZ_JBOZWR010000002.1 coordinate 141,808, forward strand.
TAAAAGCGGAAGCCAATTTTTCGGCCGCTTTTTAACCGGCGCCTTTTTAGCCAAGCGGCTATAAACTTCTTCTTTCGAACGCTCATCTTTAATCGACGGGAAGTCCCCTAATAATTGTTCGATGTACTCCTCGTCCCACTTATTATTTGACATCCGCTTCTCCTCCTTCCATAGAGGATAATTTATCGCGCAGCGACTTGATGGCGCGGTGCTGTGTAGTTTTAACTTTTCCTTCAGTCCAGCCAAGGGCGTCTGCAGTTTCAGCTATCGAAAGATCTTGGAAGAAGCGCATGATGATCACCATTTTTTGGTCTCCTGTACACAAATCCAGCATTTTATATAACTTGATTTTGTCTTCATTCAAAATCGAGACTTCTTCTGGAATTCGATCAGCAGACACCAATTGCTGCGTTTCCCAGTCAAAATACTCCATCGAATGTTTTTTTCGCACCGCCGCTTTTCGAAAATGGTCAATAGCCACATTTTTTGCAATCGAAAAAAGCCAAGTTTTCTCTGAACTTTTCCCTTCAAAACGGTCATACGCGCGAAAAACGCGGATATAAACTTCATGCATCAAGTCTTCAGCCAACAGACGATCTTTCACTAAATAAATTAGAAACTGGAAAACATCCTGATGGTATTGATCGTATAACCGATGGAAAACGGAGTCATTCATATACTCCCCCCGTTCTTAAGATTAGTCGCTTTTAAGCAAAGAAAGTTACAATTTTTTTAATGGCAGCAAAAAGACGAACGAAGTTCCAATGCCGAATTCGCTTTTAGCGTAAATATCTCCGCCATGCGCTTTGATAATGTTGCTGGCGATAGCAAGGCCAAGGCCCGTTCCGCCTTTGCCAAGCGTTCTCGCTTTATCTGCTTTGTAAAAGCGTTCAAAAACAAATTCCAAATCTTTCTCCGAGATGCCGACTCCTGTATCGTTTACCGACACTTTCGCAAATCCCTGCTCTTTCTCCACTTTCACGATGACGTTGCCGGATTCGGGAGTATGGCGCATGGCATTGTCGATTAAATTGGTCATGACTTGTTCAATTCTGTCTTCGTCCAATTCAGCAGCTGCCCAATCGTCAAGCGTCGTCTCAAACGCTAAACGGATACCTTTTTCTTTTGCTGCTTGTGTAAATTTCAGTGTCATCCGTTCGATCACACTATTTAATTGAACCATTTCTTTATAAAGGCGCATATGCCCTGATTCTAAGCGAGCTAAATTTAGCAGGTCCGTTACCAGCCGACCCATTCGCTGTGATTCTTCGTAAATGATTTTGGTCATTTCACGCCGTTCGTCCTCTGATGCCCCTACGTCATCGAGCAGCGCTTCGCTATAGCCTTGAAGCATGGCGATCGGCGTGCGAAGTTCATGCGATACATTGGCAATAAAATCTTCTCTTAATTTTTCCAATCGGTGCTGTTCGGTCATATTGTGCAGCACTGCAACAGCTCCGCGAATCGATTCGCCGCTGTATAGCGGGCTGATAGTGATGGCATAATAAGCACCATCCATTTCCAACTCTTCTTCAATTTCTTCCTCAAAAGTTAACACGTGGTCAAGCATATGGTTCATTTCCGGAGGCAAAGGCTCATTCTGGCCATCGCTGTTTTTGATCAGCCATTTCTGGAGCAATTTCTCAGCCTGCGGATTGCTCAATAAAATAGTCCGGTCTTGATTGAATGTGATAACGGCATCCGCCATTGAGGTCAAGATGCTGGAAAGCTGTTCTTTTTCTTGATTGATAACTTCCAAATGGTGTTTTAACTGGCGGCCCATTTGGTTAAACGCGGTTGCAAGCTGTCCGATTTCATCGCTTGAAGTGGCTCGAACTTTTGTATCAAAATTCCCTTTTGCCAGTTCAAAGGCGCCTTCGCGCATTTTCCGCAGAGGCAACGTAATGCGGGTCGATAAAAAGAATGCAAAAAAAGTAGTCAATAAGAACGCAATAAAGGCAGATAAAAACACAATGTTTGTCGTTCTTCCAGCAGTGCGATCCATCACTTCAAGTGATTGGTAGATAAATACAGTGCCATGGACATCTTCTCCGGTTTGGATTGGGCTGGCCAAAACAATATACGATTCCATCCGGTCTTCTTCAGACAAGGACGGAAGCAGCATTTCTTTCATGACCGTCTGATCGGATTCGAAGACTTTTTGAAAATCCGGTTCGTTTAAAATAATTTTTCTTAGTTCAGCGCCATTGATGCCTTCATGGATAAAGTAAGTAGCTTCATGAGGTGCTTCAGCTATAACGGCATTCGTATCCGGTCCTAAAATGTCTTCAATAATTGATAAAGAATTGTCTACTTCCCCGTAATCATTAAAAATTCGTGCGATGGTTGCAGCTTCCTGGTTTAATGTATCCTCTACCTCTTCGCTGTGATAGTTGCCTAAAAACTCCAAAAGCAACACGGTCACAATAAACAGGACAAAGGAAACGAGAAGCAATATGGTGATCCATAGCTTCCCGACAACACTATTCCATATTCTATTCATTGCCAACCTCGAATTTATAACCGACGCCCCAAACGGTAACAATCATTTTAGCAGCTGATTCCGATACGCGGTTCAGCTTTTCTCGCAACCGTTTTACATGGGTATCCACTGTGCGCAGATCGCCGAAAAAGTCGTAATGCCAAACTTCTTTCAGCAAATGTTCCCGGTCGAACACTTTGTCCGGCGATTTCGCCAAAAAGTACAACAGCTCATATTCTTTTGGCGTTAAGTTCACTTCCACATTATCGGCAGTTACCCGGTGTGCATCGTGGTCGATCGTTAAATGTGGAAACACTACCAAATCTTTTGATATGGTTGAATTGGTGACCGGCGAATAGGCAGACGAACGGCGTAAAATGGCTTTGACGCGCAGCACCACTTCCCTCGGACTAAACGGTTTGACGATATAGTCATCCGCTCCAGACTCAAATCCCTCGACCCGGTTAGCTTCCTCGCCTTTGGCCGTCAACATGATAATCGGCGTCATTTTTTGTTCGCGCAATTCCGTGCTGACTTCAATGCCGTCTTTTTCCGGCATCATAAGATCGAGCAGGATGCAATGGTAATCTTTTTCAAGGGCCATTTCTAAAGCTTGGACCCCATTTTCCGCTTCTTCGACCATATATCCTTCGCGCTCTAAATACATTTTTAGCAGGCGGCGGATTCTTTCTTCGTCGTCGACAACCAATACAGTGATTTCTTCGGACATCTTAATCCCTCCAACTTTGTCTCATGAATTTATTGTACCGATGATTTCTGTTTGTGACAAACATATCCTGTTCCCTATAGGCTTTCTGATGCTTTCATTTGTTAACATGTGACAAATTGCTGAAAACCGCCTCATATCCAGCGATTTCCGTGTGATAAAATAAAACCTATATAAGTTGAACTAAGTATTCGGCTTGTCGATCTTCCACAAAACAGCTGCGAGGATAGTGGCCAAAGGAAGTTTGGCCACTATCTTTGCGACGAGCTTGCGCAGGAGCAATATTCTTTGCCCTTCTCAACGCGACCGAAGCGGTGTATGAAATGACAATTCTTAAGTCCAACTTATATAAAAGGTTATTCAACTATGAATAGAACGGAGTGAATCTTATCGAATCCAAATTGATCATCTTCCGCGGAAATTCCGGCAGCGGAAAATCAACGATTGCCGAACAGCTTCAGCAGCATTTCGGAGACGGCACTTTGCTCGTTTCCCAAGATACTGTCCGCCGCGACATGTTAAAAGTCCGGGACCGCGACGGTAATCTATCGATCGATTTGATTCGCCAAATCGCAGAGTACGGCAAAAACCGATGTGCATATGTAATTGTAGAAGGCATTTTAATGAAGAAACTTTATGGAAACATGCTCAAAAATTTGATCGATTTTTATGATGGCAAGGCGCGAGTTTTTTATTTTGATTTGTCATTTGATGAAACCGTCAAACGCCACCGGTCTCGTCCGAAAGCGGCAAACTTCGGCGAAGAAATGTTGCGGTCTTGGTGGCTTCCGAATGACTTTCTGCATTTGGATCAGGAATCCTTGTTGACCGCCGATTTGGGAGAAGAAAAAGTGTTCGAAACTATTTTGAGCCGCATCCATAACTAAGTTTTTAAAAGAAACAGCAAAAACTCAGGGACTTTATTCTTTCTTTCTATAAAAAAAGACTTTCCCAAACGGGAAAGTCTTTTTTTATGCATATGAGTGCAAACCGGCAATGATTAAGTTCACAGCTACAAGGTTGAAGAGGATAATGGTAAATCCGATAACTCCAAGCCACGCCGATTTTTCGCCTTGCCAGCCTTTTCCAAGACGCAAATGAAGATACGCGGCATAGAACAGCCAAGTAATAAGCGCCCACACTTCTTTAGGATCCCAACCCCAGAAACGGGACCAAGCAATTTGTGCCCAAATCATTGCAAATACGAGAGCTCCGAGCGAGAAAACCGGGAATCCGATAATGACGGCGCGATAGCCAATTTCGTCCATTAAATTCAAGTTGACGTTTTTCACAAACGGCTTGATAATAGCAGCTATCCGCTTTCTTGCAATCAATCGGATGGCCCAGTAAAGAATCGTTCCAAAAACCAGTGACCAGATTACTGTAGTCAATTTGGAGGCATTGATAACGGCCGGCGTTTCAACCAGCGGCGTCATCGTGCCGTCTGTCAAGGATTCGTATTCATTCATGCCGAATACTGGAGGCATTTTATACGTAATCTCATCTTGCACGCCATCTTTATCCACATACGTAAAGTTTGCTTCGTAATCTGTTAGCGTAAAATACGTGCTGGCAACGACAAATCCTAACACCAAAACAAGAGAATACATAATGGCTTCCAGCCAGAAGCGCTGTTTTGATTTTTTTGTTAAATCGACTACTTTGAGCAGATAGATAAGCCCAGCAGCCGCACTGATCGCTAATATTCCTTCTGCGATAACTACAGTGCTTACGTGAATTGCGAGCCAGTTTGACTGAAGTGCCGGAATCAGCGGGCTGACTTCGCTTGGGAACATGCTGGCAAAAGCAATGATCAACAATGCAACCGGCAGCACGATCATTCCAAGCACCGGCGTTTTATAAAGGAAATAAAGAACAAGGAATCCGCCGACAAGCGTCATTCCGAAAGCTGTCGTAAATTCAAACATATTGCTGAGTGGGGCATGTCCTGTCGCTCCCCATCTGGTAAAGAAATATGCCAAGTTAGCGGCAAAACCGATGATGGTGATGATAAAGGCCACTTTCCCCCAACGGCTTTCCGATTTGAAGGTACCTTCTTTATTGCCCTTTACGGCTCCGCCAAACACAAATGTCGCAATTAGGTAGGCGATAAAAGCCACGTATAAAAAATTTGAACTCATATCTGCTAATGTCATAGCGCTTCTTCACCTTCCTTTTTTGCTTGCTTCTCGATTTCTTCCTGTTGGTCCGTATAGGCAGGAAGCGACGCATACGCTGAAACCTGATCCAGCTCTTTTTTCAATGCAAACCAGTTTTTATTGGTGTGCCCAGCTAAAATAACCTCGCCGTTCGCTTTTTGCTGAATCCAGAAGCGGCGGTGGTTAAAGTACATTCCTTGGGCAACCCCAATCATAAAAATCAGTCCTCCAAGGCCAAGAATCGGCAAGGTACTGTCTTTGCGAATTGTTAATCCAGATACATCGCGCGTTTCGACACTTTGGAATTCCAACTTAAATTGGTTTTCACCAAAAGGCTCAATCGTTTGTTTGATGAGGATAAAACTGACTTCCCCTTCAGGCGTTTCAGGTGTCGTCAATTCAACCAAGAAACCGGGATTGTTCGGAAGCGGTGAAGCGGTCTGCGGTTCTCCAGTATCATCAAATCCAGAAAAATCAGGGTAGTAGCCTTTCAAGTTAACCATTGCTCCGTTGTCGAGTTCATATTGTTTTTCGGGATTGATCAAATCAATTGTCAATTCTCCCAATGACTCTCCGGATTCTTTGTTTGTCAACGCAAAATTCATAGCTTTTAATTCGTTTTGCTTAAAATCCATTTGGTAAACAGCATAACCATCGAATTTCAAAGGCTGATTGACTCGAATTGGGTATTCTTCTACGACTTCCATTTCGTTTGTCGCGCCCGGAAGACTATCTTCCGGTTCTTTGTACAAGACAACATCGGTTTGGTAATTTTTAACGACGCTTCCTACACGGTCAACCGCTTCGCTAAAAGCACCGTCTTTTTCATCGCCGCTGTATGTTTCCACTTCAAAGTTTTTGCTTTCAAGCGAATAGCCCGGCGCTTCTGGAATGGCACGTGTTTCCCCTTCGCGGATCCACAGCATTTCGTCCACATAAAAGCCCGGCATCATCCGCAGCATGACCCCGAACAAGAAAATGATCAACCCGATGTGGTTAACGTAAGGGCCCCAACGGGAAAAACGGCCTTTTTCGGCAAGCAGCCCGTTTTTATCGCGTGAAACCTTGTATTTCAGTTCTTTTAATTTGGTTTCTGCTTTATCCAGCACGTCTTCTTGGTTCAATCCTTTACCGTAAATGCGCTGCTTGTCCATGAAACTTTCGTGGCGGAGAACCCGCTGGTTTTTCAGCGAACGGTATAGCGGCACGAAACGATCAAGACTGGCAATAATCAAAGAAATAGCAAGCATTCCAACTAAAATAATAAACCAAAACGAGCTGTATAAATCATGGAACCCTAAAAAATGATAAATCTTGCCGATTTCGCCGTACACATCTGCGTAATAGGCGCGAATCGTCTCTTCATTGCGATTGGCGACGTTGATGTATTCTTCTTGAGGCAAAATGGTTCCGATAGCAGCAGCCACTAAAATGGCCACAATAATGCTTACTCCCACTTTTACACTCGAAAAGAAATTCCAAATTTTATCGATAATCGATTTGTTGTACGTCTGCGATCTTCTGGCTGAACCTTCGTACCGCATGTCCACTAGCTGGCTTTTTTGTTCCTTTTCAGTCAAAGACCGCCCGCACGATTCACATAGAACAGTTCCGGGCGGATTCACATGACCGCATTGACATTGCATTTTTTCCATCCGAAAAAACTCCTTATTCGGGCTTTATCTCTTCCATAAACCCTTGAATATCTTGCTCAGTCATTTCTCCGGTAATGATCCGTTCAATTTCGCCTTCGGGATTCACCAAAACCGTTGTCGGCAACGGGATGATGTTGTAGGCAGTCAATACACTTTTCGTTTTGTCGATAACAACGGGAAATGACAACTCATATTGATCGGCAAATGACTGTACTTCGAAATCCGATTGGGCAATGTTGACGGCCAACACTTGAACGCCTTGGTCTTTAAAAGCCTCGTACTGGCGATCCATTGCTGGCATTTCTTTTGCACAGGGTTTGCACCACGTGCCCCAGAAATTCAGGAAAACGCCCTGGCCTTTATAGTCGGACAGCTGGTGGCTTTCACCATCAAGGTCAGCAAGTTTAAAATCGGGCGCTTTATCCCCGACTTTTAAAACACTGACGTCTTCGGCAGTCGCGTTGTTATAAAGGGTATATCCGATGGCCGCTACCAATACAAACAAAATGATCGACCGCATAATGACGCGGTTTTTCTTTTTGTTTTTCTTCTTGATTTGTTTCTCGGTCAATTTATTTACCTCCTTCGAGGGTTGAATGCAAGTCCAATTATAGCAAAGTTTCTTCTATCGATTGGCCGGAGTTTTGAATGGTTTGTGAACGTTAAGTGCGTTTGCCGGTTTCAGCCATAACACGCAGCAATTTCACTTCATGGGCGCTTAATTCTCTTGATTCTCCCGCATTTAATCCGGTGAGTGTTAAAAAAGCAAACTGCTCGCGGCTTAATTTTTGGACCGGGAAGCCGATTGCATCAAACATTCTCCGTACTTGGCGGTTTCGCCCTTCATGAATCGTAATTTGGACAATGGCTTTTCCGGTTTTCGGGTCCCCTGATAATAGCTTCACTTTTGCCGGCGCCGTCATGCCGTCTTCTAGCTTGATGCCTTTTTCCAGCTTTCTTAAATCGTCTTTTGACGGAATGCCTTTTAAGCGCGCCACATAGGTTTTGTCGATTTCAAATTTCGGGTGCGTCAGCAAGTTCGCAAACTCCCCATCATTTGTCATGATCAACAAGCCTGAAGTGTCGTAATCCAAGCGCCCGACAGGATAAATGCGTTTTTCTACTGTATCAAAAAAGTCTGTTACGACTTTCCGGTTTTTATCGTCACTGACGGCTGAAATCACGCCGCGCGGTTTGTACAATAAATAATACACTTTTTGTTCTTTTTCCAGCTGCACGCCTTCTACTTCGATTTTGTCGGATTGCGACACTTTAACGCCTAGTTCTTTGATGACTGTGCCGTTGACTCTGACCTTGCCGTCTAATATCAATTGTTCTGACTTTCTTCTTGATGCGATGCCGGCATGTGCCAACACTTTTTGTAATCTCTCCATAAGTTCACCTCATTGATTTTTTTCCGTTCGTTCCTCTCGGAATTATGTCACATTTAACCGAAAAGCGAAAGGGCAACGCTCATTTCTCGTCTAATATTGATTGAACTGAAATGTTTGATTTTTTTAGCCGCTTCGGCCGCTTTGGGCAGGGCAAAGAATAGTGCTCCTGCGCAAGCTCGTCGCCTAACCCGTGGACGCGACAAAGCTAAGAGATTTCTTAATAGATAGATGATATTTTCAGCCAAAAGCAAAGGAAGACTGGCCATTGTCCGCAGTCTCCCTTCGCCCATCACGCTTTAACTTCTTCTTTAAACGCTTCTTGGAATTTGGTCATAAACAAATCGGTTTCTTCTTCGGTCTCATTTGCTTCATCCGGCAGCGGGGGAAGCTCATCCAAATTCTTAAGCCCAAAATAATTCAAAAACTCATTGGTCGTTCCATACAAAATCGCGCGCCCGGTGCGTTCAGCACGTCCGGTTTCCTGGATCAAGCCTTTGGCAGCCAGCGTTTGCAACGGCTTTTCGCTTTTCACGCCGCGCAAATCTTCAACTTCTACCCGCGTAATTGGCTGCTTGTAGGCAACAATCGCCAACACTTCCAAAGATGCTTGGGAAAGGGCTTGGGATGTCGGATTTTCCACCAATTTTTGAATGGTTTCAGCAACTTCTTGCTTGGTCACTAATTGAAAAATACCTGAAAACTCTTTGATCATGATGCCGCTTTCCGGCTCTGCATATCGCTCTGACATTAGGTTTAAGTTTTCTCGAATTTCCTCTTCGCTTGCTTCAGTCAAAAACTCCAGCTGAGCCATGGTCAACCCGTCATCTCCAACGACAAAAAGCAATGCTTCAATTTTATTCGAAAGATTCATCTTCATATTTCCACGTTTCCTTTCTGAGTTCCACCATTAAATCCGTGAAGTTCTTTTCCTGCTCCACCGCGATTACTTGGCGTTTCATCAGTTCAAGCACAGATAAAAAAGAAACCACCAAAACCGATTTATCATCCGAAGGAAATAAATTCGTAAATGACGTCCGGCCTTTCGCTGTTTTCAAGCGGCTGACAATGGAAGTCATTTGGTCTTTTATCGAAAGTTCCTGCCGCGCAATTCGGGCGGACAATGGGGCTTTTAATTGTTTCCGGCGCAGCATTTTCTGGAATGCCGCCAGCATATCATACGTATTCACTTCCAAGTCGATGTTTTCTGACCCAGTTGCCAGCTGAAATTCCGACAAATCTTTCGGCGCTTTTGTAAACAAGAAAGACCGGTGTGTCTCCATTTCCTTCATCTTCAAAGACGCATCTTTGAATTTCCGGTACTCCACCAGCCGCGAAACCAGTTCGTCCCGTGGATCTTGTTCGTCCAGTTCGTATTCCACATCATCAAATTCGCCTTCATGGACCGGAAGCAGCGTCTTGCTCTTGATCGCAAGCAGCGTGGCAGCCATAACCAAGTATTCACTGGCTTCATTTAGCTCAAGCACTTGCATGGCACGAATATGTTCCATATACTGTGAAGTGATCTGTGAAACCGGAATATCGTAAATATCAATTTCCAAACGGTGTATTAAGTGCAATAATAAATCAAGAGGCCCTTCAAAAGCCTCTACTTTTACTTCATATGACATGGCCCTCCACCTGACTGTTAAAGATACTTATTATATTATAGTAGAAAGGGGATTAAAATGCACCCACTCCACCACCCGCTCTTTATTCAATTCATCATAAATTTTAATACGGAACAGGATTATTTCGAATGCCATGAAGTCGGCGAAGAGTATTGGAAATCTTTGGCGCCTAAAAACAAAACACATCCCCTGACAGGATGGATCCAAATGGCGGTGGGCATGTATCATTGGAGAAGAAGCAATTATCCGGGCGCACTGCGTTCGTTTATCCGTGCGAAAGCCAAGTTGGCTGATGCGGGAATTTGGACTGAGGCCTTTGACAGGGACGAACTGATTCGGCTACTGACCGTCTCGATCGATGCCGTTACAGACCGGAAACCTTTTTTCTCGTACACCATTCCGATTACTTCACAAGAGATGACCGAGGTTGTCCACGCTTACGAAGCGTCACACCCTGCTTCTCCACAAGATCCTTATTATTTGATGCACAAACACCGATTGCGTGACCGTTCTTCAATCATCAGTTTGCGCGAACAAAAAAAAAGACGGAACCTTTAATGGAGGTCCGCCTTTTTTTGTGGGCATTTTCCAAGAAACGCGCGGGTTTCATCCGTTGCCCGCATTTCCCGGTCTTGCATCAGCTGCTGAATTTTTTCAATCATGGCATGGCCGATACCTTCTCCTCTATAAGAAGGGTTTACCGAAACATGATGGACGGTAAACGAATCATCGGCAACTTCCACGCCCAACAACCCAACAAAATCATCGCCTTTTTTCCACAAAAACAATTGCCAATCTGGATTTTCTTCGTATTTGTGCATCGCTTGCTGCAATATTTTTAAATCTCGCTCTCGTGGCATGAACGACATCAAGCCCATCGCGATTTTTTCGAATGATTTTTTGTATCTGAGTAACATAACCGATCCCTCTTTTTCATCTTAACGCAGCTTTGTCCATCCTACTATAAACTTGCTGATAACTCAAGCTGAGGAATGGCTAGCCTGTGATGACCTTTTCCGCAAAAAACAGCCAGTAAACGATGCCCCAGCCGATTGCCGCAACTACTAATAAAATCAATAATACGAGGTTGGCTTTTTTCATTCGCGGTACGCTTTCTGCTGGTAAGTCAAATCGTGTTTAATCAAATCTTCATGGGTTTCACGTTTGACGACGAGTTGATGTTCCCCGTTTTCCGCAAATACTACTGCAGGACGGCCGATGCGGTTGTAATTGCTGGCCATTGAATAGCCGTATGCGCCGGTGCAGAAGACACTTAAAATATCCCCGGTTTCGGCTATAGGCAAATGAGCTTGTTCAATCAGTTTGTCGCCGGATTCGCACAATTTCCCGGCGATTGTGTATTGTTCTTTTATTGCTTCGTTTGCTTTGTTGGCAAGGAGCGAACTGTATTTGGCGCCGTAAAGAGCAGGGCGGATGTTGTCGGACATGCCGCCATCAACTGCAGCGTATTTGCGCATTCCCGGCACTTCTTTCATTGAACCAATCGTGTACAAAGTCGTCCCGGCATCGCCCACAAGTGAGCGGCCCGGCTCAATCCAAATTTCCGGCAAAGAGAAATCGGCAGCTTCCGATACTTTTTTGGCAGTGCGGATCATTTCACGCACGTAAGTTGCGGGCTCTAGTGGCTCGTCTTCTTCCGTATACCGAATGCCAAAGCCGCCGCCAAGATTTAATACCGGGCAATAAAAGCCGAAGTCTTTTTCCCAGGCGGCCATTTTCTCTACCAATTTTTCCGCAGCCAATTGGAAACCGGCCGTCTCAAAAATTTGGGAGCCGATGTGGCAATGGAGGCCCATCAATTTGATAAACGGCTCGTTAAAAGTGCGTTTGAACGCTTCGTCTGCCTGTCCATTGTTTAAATCAAAACCGAATTTCGAGTCTTCCTGGCCAGTCGTGATGTAATCATGGGTATGGGCTTCAACGCCCGGCGTTACGCGAAGCAAGATGTTCATCGGCTGCTGCAATTCTACCGATAATTTCTTTAACAGCTCGATTTCCAAAAAATTATCGACGACGATGCAGCCGATTTTTTCCTCAAATGCCATGCGCAGTTCCGCTTCGCTTTTGTTGTTGCCATGGAAATGGATTTTTTCTGTCGGGAACCCGGCTTGCACCGCCGTATACAATTCGCCGCCTGACACCACATCAAGCGACAGCTTTTCTTCGGCCGCCACTTGGTAAATGGCAATGCTCGAAAACGCTTTGCTGGCATAAGCCACCTGATAGCCAATGCCTTCTTCTTCAAACGTCTTTTGGAACGCTTTGGCGCGTTCCCGGAAAAGCTGGATATCGTAAACGAAAAGCGGCGTGCCGTATTCTTTTGCAAGTTCGACCGTATCTGTTCCGCCAATCGTTAAATGGCCTTGTTCGTTGATTGTTTGCGTGCCGTATAATTGCATAGGATCCTCCCCCTGTTGTCGCGAATGGTTATTAAAAAAACTTGCTGAGAATAAACTCAGCAAGTTTTTTTACTCGGTGATCAACGCTGAAATCAGCGGTGTTTTTTCAACCGGTTCGCTTGAATATTCTATGCTATTATACAACATTTCCATGCATTCCGCGACATCTTCTGTGTTGGAATAGATGGTGGCGATGGCTTCGCCTTCTTTTACAAAATCGCCCACTTTTTTGTGGAGCACAAGGCCGACTGCCAAATCGATTTCCGATTCTTTTGTCGCTCTGCCTGCCCCTAAAAGCATTGCAGCGGTACCGATATCATCAGCCACCATGTTTGAAATATAGCCTTCTGATTTAGAAGCGACCGCTTTCGTGAATGCTGCTTGCGGCAGCAAAGAAACGTCATCCACTACTGCCGGGTTGCCGCCTTGGCTTTCGATGAACTGCTTGAATATTTTCAGCGCTTCGCCGTTGGCAATGACATTTTCGAGCATCGCCCGCGCTTCTTCAAGCGTCGATGCTTTGCCGCCGACAACAACCATTTGGCTGCCTAGCACCATGCAAAGTTCCGTTAAATCTTCGGGTCCGTTGCCTTGCAGCGTTTCAATGGCTTCTTTCACTTCCAGCGCGTTGCCGATCGCGAATCCAAGAGGCTGGCCCATGTCTGAAATGATGGCCATTGTTTTGCGGCCCGTTGCGTTGCCGATTCCCACCATGGCATGTGCAAGTTCTTTTGCGTCTTCTGCAGTTTTCATGAACGCGCCTTCGCCTGTTTTTACATCCAAAACGATGGCATCTGCACCCGCTGCAATTTTTTTGCTCATGATCGAGCTCGCAATCAACGGAATGCTGTTGACAGTCGCCGTTACATCGCGCAATGCATATAATTTCTTGTCAGCCGGCGTCAAGTTGCCGCTTTGGCCGATAACAGCCACTTTGATGTCATTTACTTGTTTAATAAATTCTTCTGTCGACAACTCAACGTGGAAGCCTTCAATCGCTTCCAGTTTGTCGATGGTTCCGCCCGTGTGCCCAAGGCCGCGGCCGCTCATTTTCGCAACCGGTACGCCGCATGCTGCAACGAGTGGTCCAAGAACCAGCGTCGTTGTGTCGCCGACGCCGCCAGTCGAGTGCTTATCGACTTTAATGCCTTCGATAGCGGACAAATCGATTTGATCGCCAGATCCTGCCATTGCCATAGTCAAATCCGCACGTTCACGGTCTGTCATGTTTTGGAAATAAACCGCCATTAAAAATGCGCTCATTTGGTAATCGGCAATTTCGCCGTTTGTGTAATTTGTTACGATATATTGGATTTCTTCAGTCGACAGTTCAAAACCGTCGCGTTTTTTTTCAATTAAGTCAACCATTCTCATGAATCATTACCGCCTTTGTTAGTTTAATTTCGATAAGAAGCTTGTTCCGAATTTCGGCATTGGAGCCGAGAAGTTTTCCGCAATCGTTGCGCCAATATCTGCGAACGTGTTGCCGAGGTCTAATTGTTTACCGCTTTCAAATCGCGTTGAATAAACAAGAAGAGGCACATATTCACGGGTATGGTCTGTCCCAGGGAACGTCGGGTCATTGCCGTGGTCCGCTGTAATGATGATCAAATCTTCATCCGTCAATTTCTCCATCACTTCCGGCAACCGCGCATCAAATGCTTCAAGTGCTGCCGCGTAGCCTTCTGGGTCTCTCCGGTGTCCGTAAAGAGCATCAAAATCAACTAAATTCAAGAAGCTTAAGCCATTGAACGGTTCTCCGACCACTTGGACCAATTTGTCCATGCCGTCCATATTGTCTTTTGTGCGAAGCGCTTTCGTCACGCCTTCACCGTTATAAATATCGTTGATCTTGCCGATTGCGATGACATCTTTCCCGATGTCTTTCAATTCGTTCATTACCGTGCGGCCAAATGGCTTGAGCGCATAGTCATGGCGGTTCGAAGTGCGTTTAAAGGCACCTGGCTCGCCAAGGAATGGGCGGGCAATGATGCGGCCAACCAAATATTCTGGCTCAAGCGTCAATTCGCGGGCAATTTCGCAGATTTTGTAAAGTTCATCAAGCGGCACAATTTCTTCGTGGGCCGCAATTTGAAGAACCGGATCCGCAGATGTATACACAATAATTGCGCCAGTTTCCATATGTTCTTGCCCAAGTTCATCAAGAATTTCTGTTCCGCTTGCCGGTTTGTTGCCAATCACTTTGCGCCCCGTTTTTTCTTCCAAGGCTTTGATCAATTCTTCCGGGAATCCTTCGGGATAAACTTTAAAAGGCGTATCGATGTTAAGGCCCATGATTTCCCAGTGCCCGGTCATCGTGTCTTTGCCGACAGATGCCTCTTGCAACTTTCCGTAAAATGCTCCAGGAGCTTCAGCAATAGCCAGCCCTTGAATCGGCTCTATATTGCTTAGTCCGAGCATTTCCATATTCGGCATTTTTAAACCGCCTACCGAATCTGCAATGTGGCCAAGTGTATCAGAACCAACATCGCCAAAAGCTTCAGCGTCTGGCGCTTCGCCAATTCCCACTGAATCCAACACGATCAAATGAATGCGTTCAAAAGGTTTATTCGTCATTTTTCTTCCTCCTTATATACAGTTCTATCCTACCACAAAGACCATCCTCGTCGGAAGTCAGACCTTTCAATTAAGCCCGTGGATGGAATTGTGAATAGACATCTTTTAATCTCGTTTTGCTGACGTGCGTATAAATTTGCGTAGTTGAAATATCGGCATGCCCCAGCATTTCCTGAACCGCACGCAAATCGGCGCCGTTTTCAATCAAATGTGTCGCAAACGAATGACGCAAAGTGTGCGGCGTCAATTCTTTCTGGATGCCGGCTTTTTGTGCATGCTGCTTGAGCAATTTCCAAAAGCCTTGGCGCGTCAGCCGTTTGCCTCGCTGGTTGATGAAAAGCGCTTCGCTTTTTTCGCTGCTTTTCACCAATTCACCCCGTGCATTTTCCAAATAAAGCCGGCAAGAATTAAGCGCTGATTTCCCAAGCGGAATGATGCGTTCTTTGCCGCCTTTGCCAAAACAGCGCACAAAGCCCATCGTTAAATTCACGTCTTCAATATCCAAATTGATGCATTCCGAAACGCGCATGCCGCTGCCATACAGCAATTCAAGCATCGCCTGGTCGCGCATGCCGTTCGGTTTTCCAGTTTCCGGCGCTTGTATTAAAGCATCCACTTCTTCAATGGATAAAATATTTGGCAACTTTTTATCCATTTGAGGCATTTCCAAATGCACGGTCGGGTCGTTGTCGACGACGCGTTCACGGATCAAAAATTGATGGAACGAGCGGATCGACGAAATATGGCGAGCCACCGTACGCGACGTTTTGGTTGTTTCTTTTAAATGGCGAAGGTGATTGAGGATATGTACACGCTCGACTTTGCGCAGCGAATCGAGTTGTTCCACTTCTTTTAAGTATTGAATATAGCTTTTCAAATCGCGTTCATACGAAACGAGCGTATTGGCGGCAAGTTGCCGCTCCACCCGCAAAAAATGAAGGTAATCGTCTAATGCGTCTTTTGCGTATTTCATAAGGATCCTCCTTTGTTCGTTGATAGCTTAGTTAGTAAGCCCATTGATTTTCGTTCCAGGCGGACGCTTTCCGCGGGGCGTTGCCTAAGCCTCCTCAGTCGCTTGCGCTCCCTGTGGGGTCTCAGGACTCACGCCTTTCCCGCAGGAGTCGCCGCCTTCCACTGCAATCAATTTTCTAAGTTGCTTTATTGGTAGTTTAACTTAGTGACATGAAGCAAAACAGCTGAGACTCCCAAGGAAGCGGTGTAGCGATGCAGAAGCACATGAGTTTAAAATGCCGTTTTGCTCCATATCTTCTAGCCTGCTAGCAGTAAAGCATCAATTCTATAACTAGTCTCTCATTAGTCGTAAGAACTTTCTTAGCTTGGGCGCGTCCACGGGCTAGGCGAAGCAATAAGACGAGTGGTCTTCTCGGCTTATTGTGGGAGCCAAGGAGAGACCCCAAAAACTTGGGGCACCTCCTTTGCGACGAAGCAGCGCAGCGATGCTGGAGCAATCGTCTTTGCCCTTCCCAAAGCGACCGAAGCGACTTACAAAATCCACTTTAATTAATGCATAAACATAAAAAAGAAGGACGACCTTATATGGCCGTCCTTCCTTTTCTCACCTCTTATTGCGATGGATCCTGTGAGCTGCGGTCATGGCAACGCCAGCAAATGCCATGAAACGTAAGACGGTGGTCTTTAATTTGAAAGTTCCAGCGCTTTTCAACGACGCTTTCTACATCTTCCAATAAGTCTTCCTGTATTTCATCTACAGCTCCGCATTCTAAACATACTAAATGATGATGGAAATGGGCAGCGCCTTCTTGGCGCAAATCATAGCGGGAAACTCCATCACCGAAATTTATTTTATCGACAATTTTTAATTCTGTTAATAGTTCCAGCGTCCGGTAAACTGTCGCCAGTCCGATTTCCGGTGCAATGTCTTTTACCAAAAGGTAAACATCTTCTGCACTTAAGTGGTCTTCTTCATGGTCTAGCAAAACCCGGACTGTCGCTTCACGCTGTGGCGTCAATTTATAACTCGCAGCATGCAACTGTTTTTTGATACGATCGATCCTGGTTTCCATGCGACGCCCTCCTTAAACTGTTTCCATTATATCAAAAGAGCGTTCTCATTTACAAGATATTATCATTCTTACTTTAGAATTATTCTTAATAAGAAATGCTTTTAATTTTCAATTGAGAATCGTTGTTTTGCCCACATGACCGCAAAAGCCGTTTTGGCATCGTAAATGCGGTTTTCTTTCATCATCTGTTCCGCTTCTTCAATGGAAACTTCCATCAATTCCACAAATTCGTCTTCATCCAAAACCGCTTCGCTCGTTGATTTGCGCAAGCCGTCTGCATAAAACAAATGGATCACTTCATCCGCAAATCCGGGAGACGTTGAGAAGGCCTGGATCAATTCCAGTTTATCGGCCGTGTAGCCGGTTTCTTCTTCCAATTCGCGCATCGCCGTGTATTCGGGCGCTTCGCCTTTTTCCAATTTGCCAGCTGGAATCTCAATGATTGAGCGTTCCAATGCTTTTCGGTATTGCTCAACCATGATAATTTTATTTTCCGGAGTAAAGGCGATAATTGCGACTGCCCCTGGGTGTTCGACCAATTCGCGCTTGGATGTTTTGCCGTTCGGCAAAGAAACTTCATCCACTTTCAAGTTAATGATTTTGCCTTCATAGATACGTTCCGAATGAATGGTTTTTTCTTCAAACTTTTTCATGATATTCCTCTTTTCATTTGTGATTTCTCTACCGCAAAGTATACCATAAGAAAAACGTCATACTAAATGAGGTGAGGTTGTGAAAAGGAAAAATCTTGGATCGAGCGGAATCAGCGTCAGTGAAATCGGCTTCGGCTGCATGTCTTTGCCAACGGAAACCGACAAAGCATCTGTTATTGTGGAAGAAGCCATTGCACACGGCATCAATTATTTTGATACGGCCGACCTTTACAACAAAGGCGTCAACGAAGAACTGGTCGGCAAAGCATTGAAGAAGCACCGCCAGGACATCGTCATTGCGACCAAAGTCGGCAACCAGTGGAGCCTAGATTCCGATGAAGTGAAATGGAATGCGACTAAACCGTATATTCTCGAACAAGTCCACAACAGCTTAAAGCGCCTGCAAACCGACTATATCGATTTATACCAGCTGCACGGCGGCATGATTACGGACGATGCGGACGAAACGATCGATGCGTTCGAATCATTGAAAAAAGAAGGATTGATCCGCGAATACGGCATTTCTTCCATCCGGCCGAACGTCATCAAACGTTTTTTAGAAAAAAGTGACCTCGTTTCAATCATGATGCAATACAGTTTGTTTGACCGCCGGCCAGAAGAATATTTGGCGGAAATCGGCAAAGCCGGAAAGTCTGTCGTGACCCGCGGCACATTGGCCAAAGGTCTTCTCACGAACGAAGGATTGGAACGCGCACGCAAAATGGGCGGATATTTGACCTATCGTGCGGATGAATTGGAAACAATCGTTACGCAGCTGATGGACGTCCACGAGAATCTTCACGCGTTGTCCCTGCACAGCGTGCTGCACAACGATACGATCGCTTCGGTGGTTGCTGGCGCAAGCTCGCCTAAGCAAATCAAAGATACAATCACCGCCTATGAAACGAGCGTTTCTTCCGAACAAATTGAACAAGCCAAGAAATTGACAAAAAAAGGACGCTATGAAGAACATCGGGACTAAGGGAAAGGCCAAATATATTTGCGTGCATATAGGGTATGACTTGCAAGCGGAAGGCAAAGATTTGTTCGCTGACCTTCGCACAATCAAAAGCATCGTAAAAAATTCTAAAGTGGCGATTGCCGACGGCATCAAATTGGAAACTTTGCCAGAAGTGATCCAAGAACAACCGGGTTTGATCGTTGTTGGCGGCATCACAAGCAAAGACGACAAAAAAACAGCAGCTGAGCAAATTTACCAGTTGATCCAGTAAGGTGTGGCTCTTTAATATGCAAACAGTTGGGTATACAAAAGAAATTCTTGCAGAGCTTGATCGGGTCTTGTCGTCCATAATTACTGAGCACGCAGAGCAACTCGCAGAAGCGATTCTTTCTTCCAAGAAAATATTTGCTGCAGGCGGCGGCCGTTCCGGTTTTATGGCGAAGTCGTTTGTCATGCGGCTCATGCACATTGGCCTTAATCCTTACATTGTCGGAGAAACGGTTACGCCTAATTTAGAACCGGACGACCTTTTCATTGTCGGATCCGGTTCCGGCGAGACGCAAAGCCTTGTCCACAGGAGGGAAAAACCAAGAAAATCGGTGCTGTTGTTGCAGCGGTTACGATCAATCCCCATTCTTCGATCGGTAAATTGGCAGACATCGTCATCGAACTGCCTGTGCAAGCAAAAGCGGAAGGCACGAGCGGCAAATCGATTCAACCGATAGGTTTGCTATTCGAACAATCGCTGCTGCTGTTTTTTGATGCCATCGTCTTGCAGGTGATGGAAAGAAAAGGATTAACTTCCGATAAGATGTACGGCAGACATGCCAATCTCGAATAACAAGAGTTCAATAAAAAGGCAGGACAGCCGGCTTCTACTCAGCCGCTGCTCTGCCTTTTCGCTTTTATTTATTCTTCGATCGGCCCTTCTAGCACAATTTTCCCAATCGTCTTGCCTGTCATCAACTGGCCATAGGCTTTTTCTAAATTGGCGGCATTGATAGGCGCATTGCGTTCGGTCATAGTCGTCCGGATCTTCCCTTTGTCAATCCAATCCGCCAATTGATCCAAAATATGGTGCTGCTCGACCATGTCTTCTGTTTGGAACATTGAACGGGTATACATCAATTCGTAGGCAAAGGTGACGGATTTTGAAAACAGCGCAATATCGAGCGGTTTTTGCGACGGCAATATCGAACAAATCTTGCCTTGCGCCTTAATGACTTTCGCCATTCCCGCCATATGGTCATCAACATTGGTTAAGCAAAAAATATAATGCACACCATTTATGCCGAGTTTGTTTAATTGCGGTTCAAACGGTTCGCGGTGGTTGATTGTGTAATCCGAGCCGTGTTTTTTCGTCCATTCGACCGTTTCCTCGCGCGAAGCAGTACCGATGACGATAAGGCCTGCAAGCTTTGCAATTTGCGTGGCAACCGATCCAACGCCGCCCGCTGCCCCAATAATCAATATGGTTTTTCCTTCATTGTCTTCAGGGCGGCGAGAAATGCCCATCCGGTCAAACATCGCTTCCCAAGCCGTAATGCTCGTCAGCGGCATGGCTGCCGCTTCCGCAAAATTCAGCGTCTTCGGCTTTTTGCCGACAAGCCGTTCATCTACCAAATGCACTTCGCTATGCCCGCCTTGTGCAACAGATGTGCCGGCATAATACACTTCGTCTCCCACCTGAAACAACGTGCAGCCTTCTCCTGCTTCAACCACGACACCTGCTACATCGCGTCCGACAATTGTCAACGAATCATCGTTTTCGTCTTTGGCGTCTCGCGTCCGGAAATCGGTCGGGTTGACGGAAATCGCGCGCACTTCCACTAATAAATTCCGTCCAGCCGGCACGGGCCGCTCGACATCCACATATTCGAATGTTGGCGGTTGTGATTTCGGCCCCGGTTTATAGAAACCAAGCGCCTTCATTGTTTTTGAACTCATCTGGCAACGCCTCTCTTTTCTGAAACTAGCAATTTTAACTACGTAACGGATATACCCGTTTTTTCTTTTTTTTAGCCTTCAATCCAGCAAATTGCTGCAAGAGAAAAACCTTTGAATTCTTCGCAGCCGCTGCTGCGCAAATTCAAAGGTTTATTTATCCAATCATTTCTAAGGAAACGACTGGCAGCTTTTCTGCTTGTACTTCTCTTGGCGTGAGGCGCATCAATTTCATCGATCCTTCGATGCCTTTTAAGTTCGCTTCAAACGGCAGCACATCCATTTTGCTGTTTTCTATGATTTCTTTCAATCCGTCTTGGTCCATATACTCTTGGCTGAAGACAATGTCCCGGCCCGTTCCTTGCGCCTCAATCCGCGCTGCGATGTTTACCGTTCTTCCGAAGTAATCCAATAAATCATTGGAATTTACGGCGATGGCCGGCCCGCTGTACAACCCAATTTTCAATTCAATATCTTCCGTTGCTTCCTGATTGAACGTTTCAAGGCTTTGCTGAATTTGAATGGCAGCGTTCAAGCCATCCTCAGGCAAATGAAAAACGGCCATGACCGCATCCCCGATCGTTTTAACAACACTGCCCGAATTTTTGGCAATCCATTTTTCCAGAAATTCAAAATGCCTTTTCACTTGGCTATAGGCGTTGGCATCACCTACCGTTTCATATAAAACGGTTGAATTTTTCAAATCTGTAAACAATATGGTCACATGGCCAACGCCAATTTTTTGGCCGGGCGCCAATACTTCAGAACTGAACAATTCCCGGAACTCTGGCATCGCCGTCACTTTTGCCGCCGTCACCGTTTCCGTGTTCCATGTTGATTGCTCTACAACGAGCACAATATCAGTTGAACTCGAATTGGCAATGCGGATTTCCCCGGCTTCGCCAATAGTTTCAGACGACCATCCTTCATCGCTATACTCAAGTGCAGCTTTTGCGGCTTTACCGCTAAGCTTTGGATCGATGGAAACAATTGCGTTTTTTTGCAGCACCCGCAATCTTAGCGAGTCGGCAGAAAGCGGCATATTCAACACGATCGTTTCTCCTTTTGCCATCACTTTTTGTACTTTAACATGCGGCGTGATTTGCGGTGCGCCGACGCAATATTCTTCAGCGTAAGCTTTTCGGACAGACGGGTGCACCGAAAACAGAAGTTCGACATATTGGTCAAAATTCGCATCGTAATTGATGCCGCACAAATCGCAATGAAATTGCGGAGTTAATTGGGCAAGGCTTTTGTATTCCGTTTTAGACACTCGGCAGTTTGGGCAAATCAAATTCCAGCTCAAATCCAAAATACCAGTTTTCGTTGCATACAGCAATACACGCAGCACTTCGTCCGGATCCGCTTTCCATTGCCTAGCCAGTTGCACCGGTTTGATATGCGCCACATCATGATCTCTTTTTTCAATCAAATAGGCATGAAGCAACTCTACATACTGCTCTTCGACTGGCCAGTTTTTCAACGAACGCTCCAATCTTTCCAGTTCGGGTGCTTTCACTTTATATTCCTTTTGCTTATCGGGAATTCTCGCCAAATCTGCCCCAGTTTTTACAAACTTTTCAACATAGGCTAGCGTATTTTTCAATGATTGAACGCCGATCAATGAAATCGCTCCGTATCCCAGCACATTGCGCGGAATAAATTCAGCGAAGGCGCGGATGATGGTTTTATTGTCATCCCCGTCTGGATTGTCGAGAAGTTCCACTCCCCATGTGTAGGACTTCAATGGCCCGTCGTAATAGCGGCGTTCCACCACGTATTTTTTGTTTTCTTCCCATTGAAACGGATATTCCTGCCAACGAAGCGGAATAATTCCTGCCACTTTGGCACTGGCTTCCCTAAAAAAAACACCCTCGTCTTCTATTTTTGCTCCGCTGAATTTCACGGGAAACAAACCAATGTTTTGATTCATCCGATCGTTGTCACTGACCAATTTCCAAGCCGCTTCCCGGGAAATCAAAAACTCCTTTTCAAAGGAATACTTTTTCGCTGCTAATTCCATCTTCACCCCTCCTAAGAAATTCCGATGGCTATAGCCAACAGAATAATATGGAATATTTGATCCGCTACTATGGAAAGCCACGTGTGTTCTGGCCCTTTAGCCGTTTGAATATGGCGTACCCACCACGCAATGAATGTCTTGCGGTCCAATAGGACATGCCCGATAAAGATGATGCTGATGCTGGCAACCGATAAGCCGCCAGATAAAAAACCGGCAATTCCAATGACAAGCGTGTAGACGGAAACATGGGTGAGCAAAGGAACCCATTTTGTGGCTTTGTATTTTGCCATCCATCCTGTTTGGAGCAGGAAATCGCCTATAAAGTGTGCTATTAATAAAACATCAAATTGATTCATGCATAATCTCTCTTCCAGTTTCACCATCGTATTTGTCTATTTCATAATTGCATTCAACTAGAATCGCCAGGAAAGCGTCTACTATTCTTTCATCAAATAAAGTTTGTTTGCATCTTTCCAATTCCTTTGCTCCTTCTTCCAGTGACAGCCCTTGGCTATAGGAGCGGGCAGTGGTCATGGCATCAAACGCATCAGCAACGCCAACAATGCGGGCAAACAACGGAATGGATTCGCCTTTCAACGCGTCCGGATAACCGGTTCCATCCATCCGTTCATGGTGTGAACGTGCCGTTTGAATAGCATCCATCATGGACGATTTAGGTTCCATGTTCGACAGAATGTCCGCCCCAATGATCGTGTGCTGCTGGATATAGCCGAATTCCACTGCCGTCAACCTTCCTGGTTTCCGGAGAATGTCATCTGGAATTCCGATTTTCCCGATGTCGTGCAGCAAGGCTGCTTTGTACAACTCCTCACTCGACGTTGCATCCATTCCCAACTTTTTCGCAATCCACAGCGAATACTTGGCAACCCGTTCCGAATGCCCCGCCGTATATGGATCTCGGGCATCCAACACTTTTGCCAATGTCCGGATCATGCTTAAAAACATGCGGTATAATTCGTCATACATTTGGCTATTGTGCAGAGCTAGTGCGGATTGATTAGCTAAAGCGACAGCCAGTGCAATATCTTGTTCCGAGAAAAAAGCCGTTTCTTTTTTGTTGAGAAGCTGCAAAGCACCAAGTACCGTTTCTTTTACTTTTAGCGGAACGGTAATCATTGATTTTGTAATAAACCCGCTGGATCGGTCGACCCGATTTGCCCAGTCCAAATTGTCCGCCACATTCTCGATCAACTGTTCGTTTCCTGACATAATGGCTTTGCCGACAATGCCTTCTTCTTTTTTCATTTTGATATTTAGAATCGCCTCTGATGAGGGTCCGTAAGCTGCAACGGCTTCAATCTTCTCATCATCTTTGTTCAACACCCAAAGCGTGCCTGCTTCTGCCCCGACAACTTGCACCATCTGCAAAAGGATATTTTGAAAAACATCGTCCATCTCTATGTTTGAATTCAAGTGTTTAAATGCTTCTAATAAGCTTAAAAGCTCTTGAACTTTTAATTCAAGCTTCTTTATGCTTGTCATTAGGTTCCTCCAGAATTTAATAAGACTGCGCTTAAGTTGATTTTTTTAAAAAGATTTTTTGTACGTAAGAATTAGATTTTATGAAATATTTTCCATTTTAATTGCTCTTTTTTCCTTTTCTCTCATCATGGCTTTTTTTCTTAGTAAAAACAAGTAAATAATGCCATTTCCCCTAAAATAATGATAATTTTTGTAGAATCCCCGCCATCAAATAAAAAAGCAGAAAGCTTAAACGCTTTCTGCCCTGATATGTATGTCCCTTTTATAACCTCTTCTTGTTTTAAACCATGAATTAAACCAGCAATCCCGCCGTTGCATCATCAATGACTAGCACATCTAAATAACCGCTCGCTAATGCCGCTTTTACGCTCGCTGCTTTATGTGGCCCTTCGACAATTCCAATGACTTCCGGAATGTTTTTAAATTCGTTTAGGTCCAGTCCGATCACTAAATCATTTAACGGATGCTTGATTTGATTCCCCGCCGCATCAAAGAAACGTGAACCAATATCCCCTATGGCCCCCGCTTCCTTCAAAGAGTCAAGATCTTCCGCTGTCAAATAATTCATAGCCGACATGGTCGAACCTTCATATGGATTTCCAATGCCTACTACAGCCATCTGAACATTGCGCCCTTCTTCTAAAACCATCGCAATATCTTCCGATTCGATTAACCGCTGTTTCAACTCTTGGGATTCAACCATTGCCGGTGCATAAAGATATGTGCAATTCGATTGCATTTTCTGCGCCAGCTGATAAGCCAGCAAATTGGAATGGATGTCGACAAACTTCCTTCCCATCCCTCCAACTAATGGAACCACCTTCAACCCTTGGTGTTTTTCAAACGGGTATTCCTGGACGAATTTAGCGAGTGTACTGCCCCAGGAAATGCCAAGCGACTTGATGCCTTCCAAATTTTTTGAAACGTAAAACGAAGCCGCTTTGCCCAACGCGTGTTTGACCATATCCGACGGCAAATTCCCAGCCGGAATGACAATCGCTTCCTTTAACTGATATTTTGTTTCAAGTTGGTGTTCGAGCTCTACGGTATGGGCGTTTTCATCTTTAATGTAAATCTCTACAATCCCGATTTCTCTTGCTTTGTTTAATAACTTGGAAATGACAGGCCGGGAAACCCCCATTTTTTTGGCAATTTCGGCCTGCGTCTGGCCATTAAAATAATACAGTTTTGCTACCTTTACAAGGTGCCTTCGTTCTTCCCAATTTAGCATCATTACACCTTCTCATCTTGATCAAAGCCCATTTGTTATGAATGGTGCACGCCTTTCCCCAACCAGGAAGCGGCGGCTTCGTATAAGCTTTCATTCACGGTAGGATGCGCATGAATCAGGGTAGCCAGTTCATCGACCGTCCCTTCCAAATGGATAAAAGCGGACGGTTCAGCAATCATTTCCGTTACATGCGGGCCGACCATTGTAACGCCAAGAATCTCCCCATGCTCTGTATCTGCAAGCAATTTCGTGAAACCTTCTTTATCACCGTACGCCAGCGCTCTCCCGTTGCCTGCATGATCCACTTTAACGACTTTGTATGAAATTCTTTTTTGCTTTGCTTCTTCTTCCGTCATCCCGACGCTGGCAATTTCCGGGTTTGTATAAACGCAGCGCGGCACAATC
The DNA here is from genome assembly GCF_050864155.1 of Planococcus sp. YIM B11945. NCBI lineage: Bacteria > Bacillati > Bacillota > Bacilli > Caryophanales > Caryophanaceae > Planococcus > Planococcus sp. YIM B11945. The sequence continues at coordinate 167,615 of NZ_JBOZWR010000002.1, forward strand.
TTGTAATTGATGGTTTCCTGCCCTCCGCAAGCATTCGCTGCGGCTACAAGCCCTTCTGCACTGGCTACGTGGGCGAGCTGCCATCCACCGATCAAATCACCCACTGCATAAACTCCGGATTGGTTAGTGGCCATTCTTTGATCGACTTTCACGAAAGGCCCTGCCATTTCCAATTGGAGCTGGGTGAAGGAAGAGACATTCGGCGATCTGCCGACCGATAAGAGCAGCGCCTCTGTTTCCAGCGTGTCTTTCTTGCCGTTTACCGTTTCGATGTGGACTAGCTGATGTTCTTGCCGCTTTTCTATTTTTGTCACTTTCGTACTTGTTAATAAAGCCACATTTTTCTTTTTCAACGTTTTTGAAAGCGCCTTGGCCGCTTCCCAGTCTTCATTCGGAAGGATTTGTTCGGCCATTTCCACAATTGTGACCGGAACTCGGAGACTGGAGAAAATGCATGCCAGTTCTACCCCAATAATCCCCCCTCCTACAATAATGATGGAATCCGGGATTTTAGTAATATTAAAGATTGTATCACTTGTATAATAACCAGCTTGTTCAATGCCGGGGATAGGAGGGATGATGGGCTTAGAACCGGTTGCCAAAATAATTTGGTCTCCAAAAACCGTTTCTTCTTTTCCTTCCCTTTGAATTGCGATGGTTCGATCGGCGTTCACTTGTCCATACCCATTATATACATCTATTTTATTTTGTTTCATTAAAAATGTTATGCCCTTTCTTAACTGATTGATCACTTCGTCTTTACGTGCAAGCATCATGGCAAGCGAAAACGTGAGCGTTCCCGTTTCAATTCCCCAACTTTTTGCCTTTTCAATCGATTCAATGATGTCAGCGTGCCGCAATAAGGTTTTCGAAGGAATGCAGCCTCGGTTCAAGCACGTTCCGCCAAGCTGCAACGCTTCGATTAACGCCACTTTCTTCCCTAATTTAGCCGCTCGAATGGCTGCTACATAGCCGCCTGGCCCCCCGCCAATTACCGCCACATCATAGGTTTTCAATAGGATCGACCCCTTACATTAATAATTCGAACGGGTGCTCAAGCACTTTTTTGAAATCGGTCAGGAAAGCTGCAGCCGGCGCGCCGTCTATGACTCTATGGTCGAATGATAAACTGACAGCCATCATGGGCCGTAGTTCGATTGAACCACCTACGCCCACTGGCTTTTCAATAATCCGGCCAATTCCTAAAATGGCGGATTCCGGCTGATTGATGACGGGCGTAAAAGCATCAATGGCATACATGCCTAAATTGCTGACTGTGAAGGTGCCCCCAGCCATTTGGTCCGGTTTCAACTTGTTTGCTCTTGCCGCTTTGCCGGCTTCTTTGCATGCTGCCGTTATGGAAGCAAGCCCTTTTTGATCGGCATTTTTGATTACTGGAACGAACAATCCGTTTTCCGCTGCTACCGCTAAGCCAATGTTGATTTCGTCGTGGTAGACAATCTCGTTGCCTTCAAGGGATACGTTCATATTCAGATGGCGTTTTAATGTTGCAGCTGCCGCTTTTACGATGATTTCCGTATAGGAAATGCGGTAGCCTGTTTGGTCTTCTACCGGGCTTAAAAGCTGTTTACGCATATCGACAACAGCGAGCATATCAATGTCGCTTATCAGCGTCACGTGCGGGGCCGTCGTTTTGCTACGGAGCATGCGCTCGGCAACCACTTTGCGGATGCCTTCCATTTTGACGCGTTTTCCTGCAATAGCAGGTTCGGCTGTACGTTTTTGGGCCTTCTCCACATCTTCCCGGTAGATTTTGCCACGTGCGCCGGTTCCCTCCACGTCCTGTAAGTCAACTCCTTTTGCTTCAGCTACTTTTTTAGCCAATGGAGTGGCAGAAGATGCTTTCGAAGTAATAAACGCCTGTACATCGTATTGCTGAATCCGCCCTTTTGGCCCCGTTCCGGCAACTTCAGCAAGCGGAATTTCCTTTTCTCTTGCAGCTCTCCTTGCTGCCGGCGTTGCCCGTGGCTTTTCCGGTGCGGGATTTGCAGACGGTTCCACTTGAATGCTTTCTGTGAGCTGCGGCGGAACTTCTTTTTCTATTTTTCCAGTTCCTGCCTCACCTGGAGCAGTAGCCGGCACTTGTTCATTTGGTTCACCGATATAACCGACAACGTGGTTAATGGGCACTTCATCATCTTCCTGGTAATATTGCTTTAACAAAATGCCTTCTTCGTAGGCTTCTACTTCGATGTTGATTTTATCGGTCATGATCTCAAATAACGGATCTCCAACCGCTACCGGGTCGCCTTCTTTTTTAAACCATTGAAGCAACGTGCCTACTTGCATCGTACTGCTCAGTTTCGGCATGAAAATTTCTTTGGCCATCTTTTGCCTCCTCCTTCCTACAGGCGGTTTACCGTTTCTTTTGCAGCCGCAACAATATCCGCCACTCCCGGAATAGCCGCTTTTTCAAGTTCCGGGTTGTAAGGAATCGGAACTGGTTTGCCGCCGAGCCGCTTAATAGGAGCATCCAAATAATCAAATGCCTCGCTTTCCGCGATCATACTGGCTATTTCGCCTCCAAACCCGCCGCGTTTGACCGCTTCGTGTACTACGAGCAAACGGCCAGTTTTTCTGACCGACTTGATAATGGTTTCTTCGTCTAACGGCACTAGGGTTCTTGGGTCAATCACTTCGACACTGATGCCGTCTTTTTCAAGTTCTTCCGCTGCCTCTAGCGCTTTATGCACCATAATAGCCGTGGCAACGATCGTCACGTCCGTCCCTTCTCGCTTTACGTCTGCTTTCCCAAGCGGAATAGAATACGGCTCTTCCGGAACTTCCGACTTTGTCCGGTAACAAAGTTTATGTTCATAAAAGATGACCGGATTATCGTCATCAATAGCCGCTTTCAATAGCCCTTTTGCGTCATAAGCGGTCGATGGCTGCACGACTTTCAATCCTGGAATGTGGGCCATCCAAGCTTCCAGACTTTGCGAATGCTGCGCCGCCGCCCCGGTTCCCGAACCCGCCGGAGTCCGCAGCACCATCGGCACTTTCCCTTTGCCTCCATACATATAGCGGATTTTTGCGGCTTGGTTGACCATATTGTCCATTGCTATCGTCATGAAATCCGAAAACTGCAATTCCAAAATTGGCCGCATACCAGTTAAAGCCGCCCCGACGGCAGTCCCAGAAATCGCAGCTTCCGAAATCGGGGTATTGCGAATCCGTTCTGGCCCAAATTCTTCGATCATCCCACGCGTCACACCAAAAGCCCCGCCATAGACACCGATATCTTCGCCTAAAATAAAGACATCATTATTTTCGCGCATTTCCTGGCTCATGGCTTCGCGCACAGCTTCTAGATACGTCAGTTCTCTCATCTTACAGCCCTCCTTTGCTTGATCTAGGCATAGATGTCCTCCATTAGTGAATCTAAATCCGGTTCTGGGCTGTTGATGGCATAGTCAACCGACTCTTCTACTTCTTTTTTCGCATCCAGCCGTAGGGTTTCCGCTTCTTCTTCCGACAACAATCCCTCATTTACCAAAATCAACCGGAACCGTTCGATCGGGTCTTTCTGCCGCCATTCGGTTTCCTCTTCCCGGGTGCGGTATTTTTTGGCATCACTCTTAGAATGGCCTTTCCAGCGGTAGGTTTTTGCTTCAATGATGGAAGGGCCTTCCCCGTTTCGAGCGCGTTCAACAGCTTCTCCTACCCCGTTCATCACATCAAACACATCGTTGCCGTCTACCACTTTCCCCGGAATTCCATAGCTTTCAGACCTCTGGGCAATGTTTTCAATATTGGTCATATCCTTCACTGGCCCCGACATGCCATATTGATTGTTTTCACAAATAAATACGACGGGAAGCTTCCAGATAGAAGCTAAATTTACAGCTTCATGGAAACTGCCCTCGTTCGAAGCTCCATCACCGAAGAAACACAAAACCACATAACCCTCTTTTTTCATTTGAGAAGTTAAAGCAGCACCTGTCGCAATCGCAAAACCGCCTCCAACAATACCGTTGGCGCCCAGATTTCCTCTGTCCAAATCCGCAATATGCATAGAACCGCCTTTTCCTTTGCAATAGCCGGTCGTTCTGCCAAAAAGTTCAGCCATCATGGGATTTACTTCAGAACCTTTTGCAATGCAATGGCCATGCCCGCGGTGCGTGCTTGTAATTTTGTCTTTTTCTTCTAAAACTGCTATTGCCCCAACTGCGGATGCTTCTTGCCCTACGCTTAAATGGGTCGTGCCATGAATCATTCCTTTCGCAAAAAATTCATCCACCTTTTCTTCAAAAAAACGGATCAACCACATTTGTTTATACAAACCTGCAAGGTCTGTTTCTTTTACCCGAGGGGGCAAGTTTACTGGTTGCGTCATAACGAGTCCTCCTTAACCTTGTTTCACCGGTGATTAAAGGCCCGCCTTCCCGACTGGCTATGGAGAAGGCGGGCCTTTATACAGGGAAGTTACTTTTCGGCGCTTTTCTTTTTTTTATAAGTTTGGATGACTTTGCGGGAAGTATTGACGTCTTTAAGAAGTTGGTATGGTTTTTTTATGGCCCTTACCGGCAGCGAAAGCAACAGATGGCTGAGATCTTTGCGGTACTCTTCTGTCATCCGCGTCGGTTTGGTTGAAATTCTTTCAAAGATTTCTTTGTAAAGTTCTTTTTTGACATCGATTTTTAGTTCTTTCGTTTTGCCGCATTGCAAACAGCGGATGCTTTTAATTTGGCTATTGATGTAAGTGATTTCATGGTCGACTTCTTCCTTGCAGTGAACGCAATATAAGTCCGCTTCCATCTTCTTCATTTTCATATAAACACCTTCTCGGTTAGGTAGTCGGATCTTCTCTTTTGTTTTGAGAATAAAGCCAATTTTTTTCTCCGGCTTTTATTGCGTTAGGCCAACCATTAAGCTTTTACCGGTGTTTCCTTGCCTTTTTTGTGGAATGTTTCATCTTGCATTCGGCGCAGCCTCCATATTGTGGAGTCTTCCGTTTGAATCACATCATCGTACGTAATAATTTCCCCTTTTTTAATTGCCCGCTTCAGCTGTACATGGCGATCCACTAACCCTAATGGCAAAGCCTTTTGCTCACTCGCCTCAACAGCATTAAGGATATGGCCGTAAACGGTAAATCCGCCAATGCTGTCAAGGAACTGTCCTTCTTCCAAATCCTTCTTAGCGACGGTTACCGTTTCCGCTTGAAGCCCTTTCCAAGGAGCGATTGTCGCTTCGTTATAGATAAACGCTCTGGCAATTGATATCGGCGTTTCTAAACTTGTCAGATGGTAAGGACGGTAAAGCACGTAATTGGGGCCTTCTCCCATACTCAAGTATTGCATTTCATGGTTAACTTCTTCTTTTTCAGATGCTATGATGGCGAATACACCTGGAGCAATCCCGTTGATGTACTCTACAATTTTTTTATTGTGAACTTGCCCGCCGTCTTTTTTCAGCTTGAACATCTCTGGCAAATCACCGACCCCGCCTACAAAACCATGCATTCCTGGGATATCCGGCAAAAAGCCGGTAGCATTGGCAACTGCTGTCATTTCAACCATTGTCTTCGTGCCATCCTGGAAAGAAGCAAGCATTTTCGGACTGGCTCCTTTTCGTGCAGCTTCTTCCGCTGCAGTATCGGGATTGGCTTCCCGGTTAAGCGGATTGTTCTTCCCTTTTCCAAGCGCGACAACTTCAAAACCGAGAGCATCAGCAAAATCATAGAGTTCCATAATCGCTCCCGGTTCATCTCCCGCTGTGCCGGTATAAACGACTCCGCTCGCCTCTGCCATTTTTGCAAGCAAAGGTCCGACCGTTACATCCGCTTCCACGTTCAGCATGACAATATGCTTTTTGTTCAATATGGCATCCCAAGCAATCTTGGCCCCAATATTCGGGACTCCCGTAGCATCCACCACAACGTCCACTTCAGGCAAAGAAGTTACCAATTGGGCATCGGCCGTTGCCACCACCTTGCCGGATTTCACGGCTTGGCTTGCTGCTTGCTCCTCATCGGTCTCGACGATGTCGCCAGGAGCCACACCAGACTTTACATAGGCATTTTTCACATTATCAATTTGAATATCGGCAGTGATCACCACCCGCATGCCGGCCATATTTTCAATTTGGGAAATCATCCCTCTTCCCATCTGTCCTGCACCCACTAAGCCGACTTGAATGATGATGCCTTGTTTGTCCAGTTCTTCTAGTTTTCTGTTAATTCCCAGCATGTGAAAACCTCCTTTGCCTCAAGCTTGTAAGATGCGGATTTTCCCTTTAACCGTTAAGGAAGGAAGCTCCTTTTTTTCAACGCACATGGTGCCCGGAAGAGGGGCATCGGTTTCTCCATTAAACGCAATGGTGCAATGCCCGATCTCCTTGAGCGTTTCGTTGACTTTATCTCCTACAAACAGAATGCTATACCGCTCTCCGTTGATTTCTAAAATATCACCAGCTTCGACTTGGCTCAAAAGATCAGTTTTCTCATGTATGACACCGAATGATTTTAATGCCTCCGGGACCGTTTCATTGAAAATGACGAGCATATTTTCTTCTGCGAACATTTCGACATCTGCACCGATTTCCGTTATATTCGACTCGTATTTATTTATCATGACATCGCTCACCTAATTGCCCCTTCCGCTCAATATAATCCGAAACTGAATAAATAAGCGATGACTACCGCCAACGGCCCCGTTATCAACCGGGAGATCAAAACTGCCGGCACCCCGACTTCAATGGTTTCCGGTTTCGCTTCCCCGAGCGTCAAACCAACCGGGACAAAGTCAGCACCTACTTGCGGATTGATGGCAAAAAGAGCCGGCAGCGCCAATGCAGGAGGGATATTTCCTCTGCCGATTTCTACTCCGACAAGAACCCCGACGACCTGTGCAATGACAGCGCCCGGTCCGAGCAATGGAGATAGAATCGGGAGCGCACAAATAACGGATAGGATCAGCAGCCCAAAAATATTGCCCGCAAGCGGCGTCACGAAATTGGCAATGACGTCCCCAATTCCGGTATAAAGGATGATCCCGATAAGCATGCTGACAAACGCCATGAACGGCAAAATATTTTTGATTACTTGATCGATCGTTTCACGGCCCGCCTGATAAAAAATACCGACTACTTTCCCGGCGCCACGGCCAACCCGCTCGATAATGTTTTGTTTTCTTTCCGGCTGGTAAGCGGCTGCTTTCCGTTTTGCTTCTTCTTTTATCTCTTGAGGGGTTTTCTTTTCAACGGAAGGGTTTTCTACTTCGTCTACCGCCTCTTTTACTGCATTGGCGTTTTCAAATGTCCGCTCCTCTACGCGGATGTTCGCAACCCCAACCCCTGAAACGAAATTTTCTTCGTTGATGAATTTCATCAACGGCCCTGACGGAGAAGTGGCATTGATATTCACGGTCAGGATGCCCATTTTTGGATAAACGCCGCAACGAGCTGTTCCGCCGCAATCGATGACCACGCAAGCCATCGTTTCTTTGTCGTAGGAGCCTTTAAAGCCATCAACCGCTTCGGCGCCTGTCAAATTGGCAATTTCCTGTGCCACCGGATGAACTCCACCGCCGGTTACTGAAACGATGTATCGCTGCACATCATTCGGTTTGATGGTCAGCGGACCGCCCCATCCTCCACGGCCTTGCGAAATGGTGACGGCTTTGTAATTCGTCGGTCTTTCAGTAGCTTCCATTGTTTACGCCTCCCCTTTTATGGACACATTGGCTTCTTTTTTAAAGCTCCATTCCCCGGGCTTTCATCATGCGCGCCGTAATGATTTCCGTAACGATCCCGCGGATGAGAATAACGATGATCCCGACAATAAAGTAGCGGATGGCCAATGGCCCAAGCGACATCCCCAAAGTCGTGATGCCTGCCGAAATCCCTAAATACACAAACAATTCAGCGGGATTGGCATGGGGAAACAAACCGGTAATCGGATGCACAAAAGATACCGCGGAATCATAAAATGCCGGCTTTTGCTTTTCTGGAAGAAACTTGCCAAACGTATAAGCCATAGGATTGGTTAAAAAGAAGACAGCAATCACCGGAAATAAGGTATACCGCAAAATAATATTTTTGGTGCTTTTACGAGCTAATCTATCAATGCGGTCTTCCCCGACAATTCGGATAAAAGCATTAATCGCAGTGATCAAAACAATCAGCAATGGAATAATCCCGGTAACCAAGCCGACAAACGTTTCGCCGCCTTGTTGAAACATTCCGATGAACCCTTCTGCCAGCTTGACTAAAAAATTCAATACCGCATCCATGTTTCTTCCTCCTTAGAACACCAGATTTGTCTTCTTTTCCATTTGGGCTTCAATCTTATCAATCGCCATCTTGAAAGCCACATCAAGAGAATCTTCATTGAGGCGCAGTTTCAGTTCAGGCAGTGACAGTCCAGTGAATTGATCAAACGCTTGGAAGCGGCTAAAGACAGTCACCCCTTTCATCACTTGGCTTTCTATGATCGTCCCTTCGGTATCAGTCACTATAATGGCGATAGCACCGATGCCTAATTTCTGTTTCTGTATGCCAACTCCTAAAAAGCCTGACGGGCGGTTGCTGAGCTTTCTGACGGTCTCTTGGTAATTTTTCATTTGAATTTTTGTCAACAAAAGCTGCAAAAGCCAAACACCAGCGAACATAACGATTACCCATCCCCACACGCTTGCTCCCCCCTTCCGTTACATTTGTTCAGTACTGTAACATTTGCTAACACCTTCATTATAAAAGCGCTTACAAAAGAAATCAACACAAATTTATAGAATATTCAATAAATTTATTCATCTATCTTAAAGTCGACTGAATGACTTCCAAGTTCCTGCGAAAATCTGTTAAGCAAACTTCTTATAATTGAACGCCAATTCATTCACGCACAACAGACGTTTCTGCTGTTGAGCAAGCTTAAAAAACTCCATCAAAAAACTCCGCCGATAACTCGGCGGAGTTTTTGATGATCTTAAAAGCATTGGATATTATTAAAACTTATTTCCTTTGTCGCCGTGGCGCTCAAGCAGCTCCGCAAACGATAAATTCTTTTCTCGTTCTTTGCGTTCAAACAATTCCCGTGCTTGTTTTTCTTCTTCCCGCTTTTGTTCTTCTTCCAGCAAAGCCTTTTTCGTTTCTTGCAATTTTGCCAAAATGTCTTCCGGCAAATGGCTGTTGGTTTCTTCTTTTTTCTTGGCCATAAGCTTCGCTCCTTTTTAGGTCTTGTTATTAGGGGCGTTTGACGATCGTTGCAACGCCTTGGCCGCCGCCGATGCAAAGTGTCGCAAGGCCAGTTTTCGCATCTTGGCGCTTCATTTCATGAAGCAAAGAAACAAAAATACGTGCACCGCTTGCTCCGATCGGATGGCCAATGGCAATCGCGCCGCCGTTGACGTTCAATTTATCGTGATCAAATTTCAATTCACGGTCAACCGCAATAGATTGGGCCGCGAATGCTTCGTTCGCTTCAATTACATCAATGTCTTCTAAAGCCATATCCGCTTTTTTCAGCGCGTGCTTGACTGCATGGACTGGCCCGATTCCCATAATGGACGGATCGACGCCCGCACTGCCGTTTGCCACAATTGTCGCTAAAGGCGTGAGCCCCAGTTCCTCTGCTTTCGCTTTTGACATGACGACAACTGCCGCCGCTCCGTCATTGATGCCGGAAGCGTTTCCTGCAGTTACACTGCCGTCTTTTTTAAATGCCGGACGGAGTTTAGCCAATTTTTCAGCAGTCGAATCGCGTTTCACGTATTCGTCTGTTTTGAAGACGATCGGATCGCCTTTGCGCTGTGGAATTTCAACCGGCACAATTTCTTCTTCAAATTTCCCTGCATCTATCGCTGCTGCTGCACGCTGCTGGGAACGCGCTGCAAATGCGTCTTGTTCTTCTCGTGTGATGTCATAGCGCTCGACCAGATTTTCTGCCGTGATGCCCATATGGTAATTGTTGAAAGCATCCGTCAATCCGTCTTTAATCATGCTGTCGACGATTGTTTGATCGCCCATGCGGAAACCGCCGCGTGCGCTGTCCATCAGGTAAGGCGCTCGGCTCATGTTTTCCATTCCGCCGGCTACGACGATTTCCGCATCCCCTGCGTAAATGGCTTGAAACGCCAGTTGAACCGATTTTAAACCAGAACCGCAGACTTTGTTGATTGACATAGCTGGCACCGTTTCAGGCAAGCCAGCGTGTATTGCAGCTTGGCGCGCCGGGTTTTGCCCAAGCCCTGCTTGAAGTACGTTCCCCATGATCACTTCCGTGACTTGTTCCGGTGCTATTCCAGCACGTTTTACCGCTTCTTTAATAACGATTGCTCCCAATTGTGTTGCCGGTACATCTTTAAGCGCTCCTTGGAAAGATCCTACAGCTGTCCGGACAGCGCTTACAATAACGATTTCTTGAGACATGTTTATTTCCCCCTTGATTGATTACTGCTAGTTGCTCTTTTTACCCACTCCTCGCTACAATAGAACAAGGAGGGATAGTATGTTCAGTTTACCAAAGAATGTGACGATTATCGAGGTTGGGCCTCGCGACGGCCTGCAAAATGAAGCAAAAATTGTTTCGACCGAGAATAAATTAGAATTTATCAGCGCTTTGCAGCAATCCGGCATACGCGAAATGGAATTGACTTCGTTCGTATCGCCGAAATGGGTGCCGCAAATGGCCGATGCCAAAGAAATTGTAAGCGCTGTCGAGCATATTGGGCGGCAGTTCGTCTTGACGCCAAATGAAAAAGGCATCACCACTGCGCTCGAAGCAGGCGCAAAAGCGTTAGCTGTTTTTGTCGGCGTCAGCGATTCGTTCAACAAAAAAAACATCAATAAAACTACTGCTGAAAGCATGGAAACGTTAAAGCCGCTGATCTTGCATTTAAAACGAGACGGCGTATTTGTGCGCGCCTGCATTTCCACGGCTTTTTATTGCCCGTTTGAAGGCGCTATCAAGCCAGAAGATACCGTAGCGCTATGCCGTCAGTTTGTCGACTGGGGTGTCGATGAATTGAGCGTCGCTGATACGATCGGCATGGCTTCGCCTACCGAAAGCTACCAGTTGTTCAAGGACCTGCTGCAGGAATTTCCGGATACGCTGATGACGGCGCATTTCCACGATACGCGAAAAATGGCGCTCGCCAATATTTTAGCTGCGCTGCAGGCAGGCGTCAGCCGTTTTGATAGCTCTGCTGGCGGTCTTGGCGGCTGCCCGTTCGCACCCGGTGCCACAGGCAACGTGGCTACCGAAGACGTCGTCAATATGCTGCTCCGGATGGGCATTGAAACGGGTATTGATTTAGAGAAATTGTGCCAAGCCATTAAAAAAATTGAACCGCATGTCACTAATTCCGTTTCAACGGGCATGTATACCCTATACAAAAACCGCAAATAAGGAGGGGTGTTTTATGGCAAGGAAAATGGTGGTGGCAGCTGGCATAGTGTCCAGCGTCGTTACGGCGTTGACGACCATATCCGGATTTGCCATTTCCAACCGGCTGATGTATTTGCAGAAAAAAGACGAATCCTTGATATTGGAGCGTGAGACCACAGCGAAACGCTATGATGAATATTGGTATGCCGACGTTAAAAAATGCGAACGTTGGATCGAATCCGCAAATGGCTACCGGATCAAAGCCATTTTCCTCGAACCCCATGATACCATGCGCTATGTCATCATTTGCCATGGCGTGACCGAAAACAAAGTCAATAGCTTCAAATACGCCCGCATGTTTGAACGGCTCGGTTTTAATTCGGTCGTTTACGACCATCGGCGGCATGGCGAATCCGGCGGCAAAACCACAAGTTTCGGCCATTACGAGAAAATCGACTTGCAGGCCATAGTTAAAGCATTAAAACTCCATGTCGGGCCTGAACTGTTTTTCGGCATTCACGGCGAATCAATGGGAGCGGCAACGACAATTTTGTACGCCGGCATGGAAGATGCTGCGGATTTCTACATTTCAGACTGTGCGTATTCGGACATTACCGAGCAAATTCTCCATGTCATGAAAACCAAAACGCCGCTTCGGAGAACACTTGCACTCAAATTGGCAAGCCTATTTTTGAAACTTCGGGACGGCTATTCAATCAGTGCCGTTTCTCCAAGGGAAGCAGTTTCCCAAATAGAAAGTCCAATGTTGTTCATTCACAGCAAAAACGATGATTTTGTGCTGCCGAAAATGACCGAAGAATTATATGAATTGAAGCTCGGTCCTAAAGCAATGAAACTTTTCGATACTGGCGCCCATGCCCAATCGTTTAATAAAAACCCGGCAGCCTACGAAGAAACGGTCGCTGACTTTTTATCAGCTTATGGATTATTGAAAAAATGCGTAACCAGCACTCAAATTTGAGTGCTGGTTTTTGTATGCTGTTCTTTTTTCTTGTTAAGTACAAGCTTCATCCCCGCCTCGCCTTCCGCCCCAATAAACAGCTCCGTGATTGGTCCGGATTTCACCACTCCCGTGACATGCAGTTCAATGGTGTCCAAACTATAACCGCTCAAGTCTTTGACCAACTCGTGAATATTCTCAAGTGAAACAGGCAAAGCCTTTTTTAAATCCCGGTTCTGAATACGGAATTGCCCCTTCTCCTCTTCTTCCGCTACTGGCATATAAATGACAAACTCTTTTTTTTCGTCCGCCACATTAGACACCTCCTTTTTTACTTCCTTAACCCATTTTTTGTTGATTAAACGCTCTTTCTTCTCCTTTATTTTTTGAAAAATAGCGGAAATACCCTTTTTTCATAAAAACAAACCTATCTGTCACAAAAAAATCTTAAAAAATCTTAATTTCTTCTTTTATTTTTCAATTTTTTGCGTATAATTCAGTTATTGAAGGGGGAATGACCATGCAGCATCATTCTTACAAAGAACTTATAGATCTAAACAATAGATCCGCACACGCGATGAGCTTTTTAGTCGCCGGCGCCATCGCTTTAATCGGCTTTGGTTTCCTGCAGCACTCCTTGCCAGCATTTTTGCTCTCTATTGTCTTCTTATTGAATTTGGCGGCGGAGTTCCGAGCTTACAAAGAAAGCATTCGGAATGAAGTAAAAGCGGCAAAATTACACGAATTGATGCAACAACTGACAACCGACTCACAAGAAAAACAAAATAATCGCGTGTCTTAATTTAAAAGGCTGTTTCAAGTTGATGTTAACTTGAGACAGCCTTTTCCAGTTGAAAATTTCGCACAGACAGTAAATGGCCGATTGCGGACAGTATTTGGTGATTTCCGGATAGTATTTTAGACGATTTGGACAGTATATGCTTTTTTTAGGCGACTGCCCATTTAGCTCAAACAAAAAAGAGGGAACCCAAAGTTTGCGAACTCCAAACTTAACGGTTACCCTCTTTTGTTTTTACTTTTTAGCAGGTTTATTAGAAGCTTTATTCATTTGAGCCATCATTTGATTGATTTTCTTCTGAGACGGTTTTTGTCCCATTTGCATCATCATGATACGCAGCATTTCTTCATTAATCGGTGGGTTTTCTTTCAAATACTTCATCATATATTGACGAGCGATGAAAAAGCCTAGAGCAACACCGGCGATCAACGCCACGATTATGAGTACGATCCAGATCCAAGTATCCATTTTAGTTACCTCCTTCGTGTTGCATATATAAGTACTGCACCACAAAGGATTATACTATAAAATTTGGGTTGTGACTACAAGAAAAGCGGAGGCATATAAGCGCCTCCGCTTTTTTACTTATCCTTGAATCAAGTTTTTCACTTTGCTGGCGACATTTTCTGGAGTAAATCCAAATTCCTCCATGATGCGCTCGCCCGGTGCACTTGCGCCGAAGTGGTCGATGGCAAGAATTTCTCCTTCATCGCCTGTGTAGCGTTCCCAGCCGAATGATGTGCCCATTTCGATTGCCAAACGTTTTTTCACCGTTTTTGGAATAACGGATTGTTTGTATTCTGGATCTTGCTGTTCGAAACGGTCCCATGATGGCATGGAAACAACCGATACGGCAATTCCTTCCTCAGCCAATTGCTTTTGCGCTGCAACAGCTAGGCTGACTTCAGATCCAGTCGCCAATAACAAAGCTTGTGGATTTTCGACAGGCGATACTACGTATGCACCTTTCTCGACGCCTTGGCGCGCAAGTTCCCCGCTGTGCTCAAGTACAGGCAAATCTTGGCGAGACAAGACCAATAAAGTCGGCTTGGATTTTGACGTTAACGCCAAACGCCAAGCTTCTCTAGTTTCGTTGGCATCTGCTGGACGGATAATGCCCAAGTTAGGCATAGCGCGCAGCGAAGCCAATTGCTCAACCGGTTCGTGAGTCGGTCCATCTTCCCCTACTGCTACGCTGTCATGAGTAAAGACAAACGTTACCGGAAGACCCATCAACGCTGCTAAACGGATTGCAGGACGAACGTAATCGCTAAATACGAAGAACGTTCCACCGAATACGTGCAAGCCGCCATGAAGCGCCATGCCGTTTAATGCTGCACCCATTGCAAATTCACGTACGCCAAACCAAATGTTGCGGCCTAATGCATTTTCCGCATCAAAATCGCCGCCGCCTTTAATGTTTGTTTTATTGGATCCAGCAAGATCCGCGCTTCCTCCAAAGAATGAAGGCACAGCTTTCGCAATTGCGTTGACCATTTCTCCAGAAGACGAACGAGTCGCCTGTTTTTTGCCGACTTCGTATTGCGGGAAATCCACATCAAAGTTTTCTGGCATTTCTCCGCGGATGGCACGAGACAATTGAGAAGCCAATTCCGGATGTTGAGACTCGTACTGGGCATATAACTTGTTCCAAGCAGATTCCGCTTGTCCGCCCAATTTTTCTGTTGCTTCGCTGAACGTTTCGTATACTTCGTCAGGCACGTGGAAATCTTGGTCAAACGTCCATTCGTAGTATTCTTTTGCCAACTTCATTTCGTCTTCGCCGAGCGGTGCGCCGTGGACATCCGCTTTACCGGATTTGTTCGGAGCGCCATAGCCGATGACGGTTTTCACTTCAACCAAAGTTGGTTTGTCTGTAGATTGTTTTGATTGTGCAATTTTTGTTGAAAGGTCTTCCAAGTCGTTTCCGTCTTCTACACGCAAATAGTTCCAGCCATAAGACTCAAAGCGTTTTTGAATGTTTTCAGAGAAGCTCATGCTTAGTTCGCCATCTAAAGAAATATCGTTGCTGTCATAAAGCACGACCAGTTTGTTTAATTTCAAGTGTCCAGCAAGAGAAATTGCTTCGCCTGCGACCCCTTCCATCAAATCGCCATCGCCGCATAACGCAAACGTATGGTGGTCGACAATATTAAAGTCTTCTTTATTATATGTAGCAGCTAAATGGCGTTCTGCCATTGCCATTCCGACAGCCATGCCAATTCCTTGGCCAAGTGGACCTGTAGTGGCTTCTACCCCAACAGTGTGGCCGTATTCCGGATGCCCGGGAGTTTTAGATCCCCATTGGCGGAAGTTTTTGATTTCATCCATCGGCAAGCCGTAGCCGCTCAAATGAAGCAAGCTATATAAAAGCATTGAGCCGTGGCCCGCTGATAATACAAAACGGTCACGGTTGAACCATTCTGGATTTTTCGGGTTGTGGTTCATATGCTTGGTCCATAATGTATAAGCCATAGGAGCAGCGCCCATTGGCAAGCCCGGATGTCCGGAATTCGCTTTTTCGATAGCATCGATGGAAAGCGTGCGAATTGTTGTAACTGCTAATTGATCAGCCTTGTTAGACATAATAACATCCTCTCATTATCTAAAATTTCCTACCTCATCTAGTTTAGTCAACAATGGTTAAGAATACAACGAAAAAGAGAATAAGCATTAGTTCAAATACTTATTCTCCCGGATATTTTTGACCTTTTCTGGCGTTACGTCATTGCCGTTCGGGTCAATCACTTTTACGTTTTCAATAGTGCCTCGCATGGTTTCGCGGAACGTCTGCAAATATTCCTGTCGAAGTGCCGATTGTTCTTTTGCCTCTTCATAAGACAAGCCTGCAGATTTTGATTTGCGGGATAATTCGTTGATGCGTTTTAATTTATCTGGTGATAACATAGACATCCACCTTTCTTCTCTACACATCGTATAAAAAAAGTGCGGATTCTGCAATAATTTAGCTTTGGGAAAGCTTTTCAAATTCTTTGTATCTTCGATGGACAGTGGCTTTGCTTGCCTGATAGCCGAATCCTTGCAGCGTCGTCGCAATTTCATGGAATGTCAGGCCATTGGCTTTCAAGCTGACAATTTGCTCAATCGGCAACTCCAGCCGCTCTCGCCCTTCTGGATTTCCTCTGCCTTTTAAGTTCTTCTCGGGTTTATAGCCGTTTTCAACAGCGCGTTTCATTCCGCGCTTGATTTTGGCATTATGAATTTTCCGTTGGTATTCTTCAACAATCGCCAAAATTTCCAAAACCATATCATCCATATCGTTTAGCGCAATCGGCCCTTGGTCCGAAAGCGTGTAAACTTCTACGCCATACTTTTTCATGACGTGCAGCAGCGCAATGCGGGCATGCCCTCTGCCGAGCCGCGTTTCATCCTGTACAAACACCGCTGCCACTTTTTCTGTTTTGATGCAATTTAAAAGTTCCAGCAATCCTTCACGGTCCATTTCGTAGCCGCTGTGCTGATCGGAGAATACGCCATCTACCATATATCCTTGTTCGGTTGCGAATTTCATCAATTCCTCTTCTTGTCTTTCCAATGAAGATTCCTGAGTGTCTTTCGTCGTGCTAACTCGGCAATAGATCAGTGCAGCTTTTCTCATTCAGCATCACCGGCCAGGTTTACGGCCTCATCCGGTGCATATTTAAGCTGGTCGCTCGGAATTTTAATGGTTTGTCCGGCAACGATATGGGGAGTGGATAAATTGTTGTCTTCCATGATTTGCTCGATCCATTCTTGCTGTGGTGTGTTGCCGCTAAAAGATTGAGCCATCGTCCAAAGCGTGTCGCCCGACTTGACCTCTACGTGGCTGACCTGTACATCAGCAGTCTTTTGCGTAATGACTGTATAAAAAGAAAACGTAAGGATTAGTGAGAAAAATAAGATCAAATACGAGTTTCTTTGAAAAAATGTCATATGAAACGCCTCCTAGGAATATGTGTTCGGAATATATGTTCTCATATTAATGCGAACACACGTTTTTGTCAACAATAAAATTCGAACCTATGTTTGCATTTCAATGCCCAAGTTGATATACTAGGGGTAGAAAAATATGAAGATTAACTAAAAGAGGTGAAACTGTTGAAAAAAGTATCGAAGCGCCAAGAAGATATTTTGACTTTCATAAAAGATGAAGTACGTGCCAAAGGCTATCCGCCTTCCGTCCGCGAAATTGGAGAAGCAGTTGGCTTAGCGTCCAGTTCAACTGTCCACGGCCACTTGGCTCGTCTTGAAAGCAAAGGGCTAATACGCCGGGACCCAACCAAACCAAGAGCGATTGAAATCATTAGCACAGAAGAAGCATTGATCGATAAAAGCCCGGTTCTGCATGTTCCGTTAATTGGTAAAGTTACTGCCGGTTTGCCGATCACTGCGATTGAAAACGTTGAAGAATACTTCCCATTGCCGCAAACTTACGGCACGGAAGACGATCATATTTTCATGTTGGAAATTATGGGTGAAAGTATGATTGAAGCAGGAATTTTAAACGGAGATTACGTTATCGTCAGACAACAGCAAACGGCCAATAATGGCGACATCGTTGTGGCCATGACTGCTGACGATGAAGCAACCGTCAAACGCTTTTTCCGTGAGGAAAACTATTTCCGCCTGCAGCCTGAAAACTCATCAATGAGTCCCATTATCGTGAACCAAGTGTCGATTTTAGGAAAAGTAGTCGGCGTTTACCGCCAAATTCATTAAACAAAAGCGCTGAGCCATCTAAAACTCAGCGTTTTTGTCACCTAAATATTTATCTTATGTAAACTTTTAATTTTGAAGTTGAACGCTTTTACATAATTCCACTGAGCAAAACGACGAAAAGAGCGTGCATTCATCTGCTGAATGCACGCTCTTTTTCTGCTTTTATGCCGTCACTTCATTGACGGCAATGTATTTCACTAAATTGATGGTAATGCGGTAAATTTTGCCGTTTTGCTCATCTGCAATTTCATACGTACCATTGGAAGGGATTTTGCCTAAAGCTGCTTCTTTGTCCACTGCTTCTACGTGGTGGATTATTGAATTGCCTTGATCAAAACAAAATTCAACTTGAAATTTTTTCATTAAACGCCCTCCTTTTTCGGCTTGCTCTGCACAGCGCCTTTTCATCAGTCTACCATACCTGCTCTTTTATTGTTCTGCGTATAGCTCTTTGTAAGCTACCACTTTCAGTGCCAGGAGTTCATTGTCGCTCAAATGAGTGTCCAATTTTCCAATAGCATCCGATAAAGAAAGGCTGCCGCTTTCCACTCCCGATTGAATTTGCTGAAGTTCGGAAATCCCCACTTTCCGTACCAGCACCTTTGCCGCATCGCCTTTAGAAGCAAAAGGCAAGTCGCTTTCTTTTGCCGCTTTTGCTTCTTCCATGAAACCGGCAAGCTCCGGATCTCCTTCAATGTAAGACTGCATGTTTTCTAGCTGGCCGTTATTTTCTAATTTCGCTGTGGCTTGTTCCACCGCACTGTCGACTACTAAATTCGAACCAAAATAAAGAGCATATCCTCCTGCTGCGACAACGAGTAAAAAGGCGACGATGGCGTTCATTAATTTCATATTGGCACTCCCCCTTGTTTCTTAAGACGTTTATTGCAATAGAACGTTTCGTCGCCTTTTAATCAGAAATACCCCGAATTCAAAGCCTTTTTATAAGGGCTCTGGATTCAGGGTACCAATCACTACATCGATTTCTCTGGTGTTTCCAGCTTCCTCTGTTCGGTTACCCACCAATCAATATGAGAAAGATTGAAAAAGATCGTATTTCCAAATGAATTGCTGTGGGGAATTTGCTTTTCCGACAGAAAAAGTTGGATTTGTTGCTCAGTCAATGGATAGTCGATTGTTTCAAGATAATCCATCAAGTTTTTTATTCCTTGTATCTTGCTCATTTAATCACCTCCCACAAAATCTTCTTTAAGCTAAGTTCAAAGAAAATTTAGTACGAGCCGTTTAAATGGAAACCATAGTTATGTATACCCATTATAGTGAGTGGTTAATCATTTAATTGGCTAACACTGTTGAAAAGCCCGCCATTCGACTATACTCTGGTCAAATAATGGGTAAAAAAAGATTTTCCTTCTATGCCTAATTCTTTTAAAATGATGTAATTGTTATCATCGTCCCATTTTTGCTCGTTTGCGGCGCAAGTAAATTCTTTTCCTTTGTACAACTTGGCATAGCGGTGGCTGTGAATTATTACTTTATCGCCTTTTTTAAACATTGGACGTTCTCCTCATTGGCCGGCTTCGAAAAAAGCCTTCCATGTCATTTAACCATCATTTCCTCCATTATAATCCAGAAAGCAAAATTTTAGTATGGGTTTTCCAAAACCAAGTTGCCAAAATAAAAAAACTTTCTCCAGCTAACATGGAGAAAGTTTTTCGTTTGTTAAGCGTGCCATTGAACAGCTTTTATTGCAGATGTGTTGTCGGTAAACAATCCGTTTGCGCCCAACGCCTTCCATTTCTCCGCTACATCTGCATTGTTAATGGTGTAAAGGTGGACTAGCAGCCCTTCGCTTGCTGCGGTATGCAAATATGCCTCGTCGATTTTTTCAAAATATGTTCCGATCCCAACTGCATATTCTTTAATCGTTTCCATACGCGCTTTGGCTGCTTCACCAATTTCCGGATTCCGCTCCAACTGAATAAGCGGAATGGACGGATTTAATCGGTGGATGATTCTCAAGTTATGTTCGTTAAACGATTGGATAATTACTTTGCCATAAGGCAACGAATCATCAAGCAGATTGTTTTGTTCCAGCAATGCCAGTAATTCATCTTCGATGCCTTCGTTTTTCTCTGGCACTTTCGTTTCCAAGTAATAGTTCACGCCATAACCAAATTCATTAATAATTTCTTGGAATGTAGGAATTTGCGCTCCGATATATTTTGCGTTCGCCATATCTGGGTATTTCTTGTTAAACCACGATCCGGCGTCTAATTCCTTAATTTCCGCCAAAGTCATGTCGGTCACGGTGCCGCTGCCATTAGTGGTTCGGTCTACCGTAAAATCATGCAGAGCAACTAGCACGCCGTCTTTCGTCATCTGCAAATCGATTTCCAAATAATCGGCTTCCATATCCCGGGCGAATCGATAGGCCGCCATGGTATGCTCAGGCGCATGGAAACTGGACCCTCTATGGGCAATGACCAAAAATTTAGCCGGATCTAACAATCCCGGTGGTTTAACCGGCTTTATCGCTGTTGCCGCCTTAATGGCTAATGAACAAACGAGTACAATTAAAAAACTAATGGATAATTTCTTCACCTGCATCACCTTTTCCATAAGAACCACGTAACCTTTCTTCATTGCAAAATAAAAGCTTGGCAGTATTCAATGGATTTCCTTTCTTGCTAATTTGTTTCTTGTGGCTGTCTAATTGATTTCGGCAAAAAACTGCCACTTCCTTTATTTCAGTCCCAATAAAAATATTTTGTGGAAATATCGAGCAATATAAGCCGGTATGCTATCTAAGCGAAACGGTTCTTCTTAGGCGGATAACCCGCTATTGGCTGCAATAATTTCATCGAGGATTTCCTCTTCGTCTTAATTTAATACCGGCTTTTCTTTGTTCACATGCTTTCCTCCTTTGTTTTTCGTTTTGCAACAAATTGCGGCTCTTTCTTTTTTACCCGCTATAAAAGAGAAAAAACCAGCAATTGGCAAACGAAAAAAGCATGGACATCCATGCTTTTCGAACAAAGTAGGTGGAATCATTTTATGCTGCTTCGAAGCTGCGGATAGGTTACGCTTCTTCTCGGCGGACTTCTTCAAGCATAACTAAATTCCGGATCGAGTAATAGTCGAGCGTCCGAATGTCTTCGCCTTCGGGGCTGAAGGACACTCCTAAGTCTCTTAACTCAGAAATCCAATTTTGGCGCTTTACTTCTTCTGTGGTCATGCTGGCTTTTTGTTTTCGCATACTGGCTCCCTCTTCTTTCTACTAGTAATTAATTCCATAATTTGTGATAAATTATTTGAATATTCCTTCTTTTTCCTAAAAGAGGCCCCTTTAAACATTTTTTTGTTAAAAACAAAAAAGAACATCATAAAAGATGTCCTTTTTGTCACAATTTGATCTTAAGTTAATATACAGTTCCTTTTTTCGGTCATATTAAACCGTCAAGTGTACATGAAATGCTAAAAACGTTTTTGCATGTGAATTTTTCACAACAACGATCATTCTATCTTCTAAAATTGGTTTGCTTAAAAATAGTCGTCATGAATTCGTCGATAGTCGGGTAATACTTCGACCAATGATGATACCATTTGCGAATCGTTTCCAACAACCAATAAGGCATCGGCTTTCCGGAAATGAACGGGTAATATTCATCGTAGGCTTTTTTCAAATGTTCCCAGCGAAAATCGTTTCCCGGATGAATATACTCCGAAACGTCCAAAATTTTGGCTCGCCCGTTTTGGAGCAAGATGTTTTTCAAATGAATATCGCGGGGATTCAAACCCCGCTCTCGGACATAGGCTCTTGCTTCTTCAACGTCCTGAATTACTTGATCTGGCACAGGAATGCCGTGCAGCAGGCAGTCAAAAAGAGTCGGCCCTTCCTCATAGCTTAAAACGAGAAATTTCTCCGTATGCCCATAGCAAGCAGAAAAAAACGGCGAAGGCCCAAGCATTTGATATACTTGGGCTTCTGTTTTGATTTTGGCAAGTTTTTCTTCTGCATAAACTTTAAACGCATATTTTGACGATGTAAAAGATCGAAAAACAGCTGCATCGGTTCCGACGCCAATACAGGCAAAGTCGGGTGAACTTCCGAGTATCGTTACTGGTTCATTGTTTGGATTTATGGAGACTTTAATCATTGCTAAAGCATTGCCCGCTTGTTCCCAGTCGTTTGCCATGTGCATTCTCCTTTTTGTCCGGTGCCGCAAAAAACAATTGCCTTCAAACTCATTTGCAGCTGCGCACAGTAAAATAACAACGAAACGAAAAAATTATTGCCTCTTTACGCACAATTAATCCAATAGTTCTTATTTTCGAAATAAGGGCATCCAACTATGGTTCGTTCTTTTGCATCATTGTAGGTTTTCTGTTTTTTCTATGTTAGCATAAGCATAGGCACACTTTTAAAAGCGACGTCCCCCCGTTGTGAAATCTGGCGATATTTCGCCAAGGTGGAACGTGTGCCTTTTTTCATAGGCTTTAGTCAGCCGCCTCTTCTTGAAGTGAAAACAGGATCCACGTGATCTTTTATTTTGACCATTTTAACGTCTTCTTTATTAAAGAGAACCAATTCCCCAAAATTGTCTTCGTATTGGACGATCATTTCCGAAAGCACCATTTCCGCCACTTCTTCTTTCGAACCGGCTTCTACAGTCCGTTCTGACGTCAATCCTTTTTCTAAATGATATTGGATTACATACTTCTTCATAGGTTCACCTCCTAGCTATTAAAATTCTGCACAGCGAGGTAAAATTCCTTCACTATTCTTTTTCCAGAAAATTCTTTTTCTTATTTTTACATAGAGGGGCAGTTTTGTGCTATACTAAGGAGTAAGTAATAACACATGGATTCTAAAGACTTTTATTAGTCACTTTCCTGATGGAGAGGAGCAATCCAAATGAAATACGAAAACATTAAAGAATTATTAGCAACGATTTGCCAGTACAATACGGTACGTATTACGCAAACGTTTACAAAAGAAAATGCTGATTGGATTACCGTTATCTGCATTCCCAATACAAGCACTCTGGAATTGACGTTTAACCAAACCCAAGAAGTTCGCCAGTTCAACTCTGTTGAAGAAGCAGCGAAACTAATTGAATCTCAAATTAATTCTACTGTAAATGCTTAAACTCCTTGCCTAGGGAGTTTTTTTATTGGAGAAACATCCATTAAAAGCGAAAAACCTTGAATCAAATCCGATTCAAGGTTTTTCTTTGTTTATCGGTCTAAACGCTCATTTCTTGCATATTCATAGCCTGGGCCAACGTACCATACACTTGAATGCCTGAAAAATCGATTCCCAGTTGAACAGCCGTCTGGGCAATGACCGGGCTGATTCCGGACAATGCGGTTCTAACTCCGATGATTTTCAATCCGTTGATCAACTGAAAAATTTGATGCGCGACCATCGTATCGATGATGGGAACGCCCGACAAATCGATAAACAAGCGGTCCAGATTGTGCTGCGAACTTTGCTGCAGCGCATTTTCGAAAATCACTTTAGAACGGTAGGTGTTGATTTCACCGACGAGTGGAAGAAGGCCTGTGCCTTTTGATAACAAAATAATCGGCGCGCTCATCTCAATGATCAATTCTTGCTGAGCCATCAGTCGGTTTTGAGCAGCTTTTGTGTTCTGCACCGTAAACTCTTGGATAATGGTGCTGATAGCATCGACAATCCCTATATTCCAGGCATTGAATTGATCTTGGGAAATTTGTTCGTTGTTTGCCTTGTAGTATTCCGCAACCAATTGAAGGTATTGTTTCTGGGTGTTAAAAAACTCTTCAAGCACTTCATGAAGCGGCGTAGACAAATGCCCTTCATCTTTTGCTATTTGCTGAATCCAGCCTTGGAATTCATTTGTGAATTCGTGGTGTTCTTTGCTAAACATGGAACAAAAAAGCACATGAAACTCATAGTTCTGCTTTTTCAGCTTCTCGATTACGTCAGGATCTGTCGAACCGTATATTCCCGGCTTGCTCTTATCTAATGACTCATACCACTGTTCGGTCATTTCGCTGTTTCTCTGGCATAAAAACTCATGCAGCTCTTCGTTTTTCAACATATGTATTCTCCTTTATAAATGTAGATCACTTGCTTTATATCGAATTCTTTACTCGTAGTATTTTTTTCATATTAATAAAACCGTAAGTTTAATTTTATACTAGTTATAGGGAATTTGCATCTTTATAAAATAAAATTGAGCGTGATGACGTGAAAATTTCCTGTTTTTTTGTGGCAGGCACTCTCCAAAAGCTATGTTCTTTGAATTCAAGAGTCCTATTGTTAGGGGATCAAAGACTTTAGTGTTAGGCTTACTTTGCAGCGAACATTATAAAGGTTTTCTGCTTGATCACCGAAGTATTACGAAACCGGATTGCTGTCTGTTCATGGGCTTTATCTTCAAAGCTGCTATTCATAGGCAAGCAGGCGTTGTGAGAGCCATTCGTTCCCTCTATCTTTTGATAGGGGGTTTTTTATTGCGATTAAATCGATGCGCCAATGTACAGTTGGTAAAATGGCCGCAAAAAAACCCACCAGAGCAACTTTCGCTCTGGTGGGTTCTATTATTTTCTTAATACAATTTCAAGTACTGCTCGCGCTCCCAAGGGTGCACGTTCACACGGAACATATCCCACTCAATTTCTTTCGCTTCCACGAAGTTGTTGAGGATGTGGCTGCCGAGTGCTTTAGTCATTACTTCATCTGCCTGCAATTCTTGAAGAGCTGCGTAAAGTGTGGCCGGAAGGTCTTGGATGCCGACTGCTTCGCGCTCTCTTTTGTTCATTGCGTAAATGTTGCGGTCTACTGCTTTTGGCGGCGTCATTTTGTTTTTGATGCCGTCAAGGCCAGCAGCTAATAGGACTGCCATTGCCAAGTACGGGTTGGCAGCCGGATCGACTGAACGGACTTCAACGCGCGTTGACAAGCCGCGTGACGCTGGGATGCGGATCAACGGGCTGCGGTTTTGTCCAGACCAAGCAACGTAGCAAGGCGCTTCGTAGCCTGGCACCAAACGCTTGTATGAGTTGACTAGCGGGTTCGTTACAGCCGTGAAGCCTTGTGCATGCGCCAAGATACCTGCAAGGAACTGGTACGCCGTTTCGCTCAATTTCAAGTCACCGTCTTCGTCTAAGAACGTGTTCGTGTTGCCATTGAACAAGGAAACGTTCATATGCATTCCTGAACCGTTCACGCCGAACAATGGTTTTGGCATGAATGTTGCGTGCAAGCCGTGTTGTCGAGCAATCGTTTTAACAACCAATTTGAACGTTTGGATGTCGTCGCAAGCTTTGATGGCATCAGCGTATTTAAAATCGATTTCGTGCTGCCCTGGAGCTACTTCGTGGTGGGAAGCTTCGATTTCAAAGCCCATTGCTTCTAGTTCCAACACGATGTCGCGGCGGCAGTTTTCGCCTAAATCCATTGGCGCTAAGTCAAAATAGCCGCCATTGTCATTAAGTTCAAGTGAAGGTTCGCCTTTTTCATCCAATTTGAACAAGAAAAATTCCGGCTCTGGCCCAAGGTTGAAATGCGTGAAGCCAAGCTCTTCCATTTCTTTTAAAACGCGTTTTAAGTTTGTGCGCGGATCTCCAGCAAACGGAGTTCCGTCAGCGCTGTATATGTCGCAGATTAAACGAGCTACTTTCCCTTTGCCTGTAATCCATGGGAATACGACCCACGTGTCCAAGTCTGGGAATAAGTACATATCCGATTCTTCGATGCGGACAAATCCGTCGATTGACGAGCCATCGAACATCATTTTGTTATCAAGTGCTTTGTCGAGTTGAGACGTTGGAATTTCCACGTTTTTGATGATTCCGAGAATATCCGTAAACTGCAGGCGGATAAAGTTTACTTCTTCTTCTTGTACCAATCGCTTAATGTCTTCTTTAGTGTACTTCCCCATGTTCTTTTCACTCTCCTATGATTTTGTATGTAAGCCCGTTCTTGTCTTAATGAAAGAAACGGGATAATTCCCCTTGCCGGATGCCGCCTCGGTCGTACGCGCGCGAATTCATAATTTCTTCGCGCAAGATTTGGCGGAGCTCCGCATCGCTTACCGTTTTCGGTTCTATTACCGGCTCTGGCGGCTGGACACTCATCCCAAAAACTTTTTTGATGCCGGCCATGTTCAAGCCTTGTTCCAAGTATTCCTTGATTTCCAAAAGAACATCCACGTCGTTTAACGAAAAAAGACGCTTATTGCCTTCCGTGCGGGCAGGCCGAATTAATTCGTGCTCTTCGTAATAACGGATTTGGCGCGCTGTCAAATCGGTCAGCTGCATAACAATGCTGATGGGCAGAAGCGGCATCGTCCGTCGAACGCGATTCGTCATTTGTTTCACCCACTTTGTTTATTCCTACTCCTTTAGTTTAAAGGATGTCAGTTTTGTTGTCAACGTCATGTTAGTTTTTCTTACACAAAAAAGAGTCTGTCTAATAAATTATAAATAAAAAGCCAATGAAGAAAAAAGTTCCCTTTTTCTTCACCGGCTTTTTAACAATTATTCACTAGCTGATGGGAATGGAGGCGGCGAGCAAGTTGGACGAAGGCAGTTCGGCCAACTTGTTTGCGACGAAGCAGCGAAGCGATGCAGGAGCAACGGTCTTTCCAGCGGGACAGCGAAGTGCCGAAATCCACTCGGGCGTTTCGTCCGAGGTAGTTCGGCGCGAGCCCGTGGAACGCGTCCGCCGCAATGGACATCAGCGACTTTTAAGACAGCCCTATCTTATAATAAATTCATTTTTTTCAATGCATCCACCGAATTCAATACGGCGATTTTTACGTGTTCATAGGTCAGCCCGCCTTGGACAAATGCCGTGTATGGCGGCCGGATCGGGCCATCTGCAGTAAGCTCAATGCTGGAGCCTTGCACAAATGTGCCGGCGGCCATGATGACGTCGTCTTTATAGCCTGGCATATACGCCGGTTCCGGTTTAAACTGGGCATTCACCGGCGAACTTGCTTGAATGGTTTGGCAAAACGCAATCATTTGCTCAGCGGTTTTAAAAGAGACGGATTGAATCAAATCGGTCCGCGGATCGGTGTAATGCGGCGTCGAGGTCATACCCACCGATTCCAGAAGCGCCGCTGTAAAAATAGCGCCTTTTAAAGCTTGGGCCACGACATGCGGCGCCAGGAAAAAGCCTTGGTACATGTCCGGCAAAGTGTTCAATGAAGCCCCCGCTTCTCCGCCAATGCCCGGAGATGTCATGCGGTATGCGCATTTTTCGACCAGTTCCCGTTTTCCGGCGATATAGCCGCCAATTTTCGCGAGCCCGCCGCCTGGATTTTTAATGAGCGAGCCGGCAATCAAATCCGCGCCCGCTTCGATCGGTTCGCGTTCTTCCACAAACTCTCCGTAGCAATTGTCGACAAAAACAATCGCTTCCGGTTTCAAAAGACGGATTTTTTGAATCATCTCTTCAATTTCCGCGACCGTAAACGAAGGGCGCGTATCGTATCCGCGCGAACGCTGAATGGCAATGACTTTGGTTTGAGTGTGGACCTTTGATTTGACAGCTGCCCAATCGATTTTATTATCCTCCGTCAAGTCGACGTGCTGATAGGTAATGCCGAAATCCTTCAGCGACCCGGTGTCTTGTTCTCCTCCCGAGACGATCGACTGCAGCGTATCGTACGGCTTGCCGGAAATGTACAACAACTCATCGCCTGGACGCAAGACGCCGAACAACGAAATGGTGATGGCGTGGGTGCCGGAAATGATTTGCGGGCGGACGAGAGCTGCTTCCGCTTTAAAGACATCGGCATATACACGTTCTAACGTGTCGCGCCCTTCGTCATCGTAGCCGTAGCCGGTTGACGGGTTGAAATGGTGGTCGCTGACTTTTTGGTTATGGAACGCAGCGAGCACTTTTTGCTGGTTGATGAATGCAATGTCGTCCGCTCGTTTTAATTGCGGGTGAATCAGTTCTTCTAATTGGTTGATCGTAGTTTGCATCGAATTCTCCATTCTAAGTTGTTTACTATTCTATTATGGCCCTTCTATTGAAATTGCGTCAAATTCTGCTACAATTCATAGAGTTGCATGATTAGGAGGCTTTATCAAATGGCTTGGGAAGTATTTAGTGCCATCGGAACAATTGCGTTTGCCATTTCCGGCGCACTTGTTGCCATGGAAGAAGAATATGATATTTTTGGTGTATACATTCTCGGAGTGGTCACGGCTTTTGGCGGAGGAGCCATCCGGAATTTATTGATTGGGGTGCCGGTATCGGCGCTGTGGGACCAAGAAATCATGTTTCAATTGGCTCTTGTGTCCATCACGATTGTTTTTATATACCCGCAAAAACTATTGGGGCATTGGAATCGCTGGGGCAATTTCTTTGATGCGATCGGGCTGTCGGCTTTTGCGGTGCAAGGCGCCTTGTTTGCGGTGGAATTGGACTTGCCGATTTACGCCGTTGTTCTTGCTGCGGTGTTGACAGGATCTGGCGGCGGAATCGTCCGGGACATATTCGCCGGGCGCAAACCGCTTGTTTTCAAAGCGGAAATCTACGCGGTCTGGGCTGCTTTTGCCGGACTCATTATTAGTTTTGACGTAATCCGAGTCGACTGGGTTCTGTACTTGTTGTTTTTAACCATTACCATCTTGCGGATGTTGTCTTATATGTACAAATGGCGATTGCCGACGCGCCATTTTCCAAGCGTTTAAAAAAACAGATCAAGGAGCGTTTCAGCCCTTGATCTGTTTTTCTTTTTCCCTGTATTTACGCGACGACTTCGCCGTTCCAAGCCATCATGCCGCCTTCGACGTTAACGGTTTCAACGCCGTTGCTTTCAAGATAATCACAAGCCATGGCACTGCGGCCGCCGGCTTTGCAAATGATGTAGTAAGCTTCGCCTTCTTTAAAAGCATCCATCTGCTCTGGCAAAAGCCCAAGGGGAATGTGTGTCGCCCCTGGAATCATGCCATACGCGACTTCTTCTGTTTCACGGACATCGACCAAGTTAAAGTCTGTCCCGTTTTCAATTAGCTCTAAAAGCTCTTCTGTTGTAATGGATTTCACGAATTGCTACCTCCTGCATGATAAGACCTTCAACTGAAAATGGTATACTCCTTCGTATCTGCTGTCAATAAGAACAGCTCCAGCAAATAATACCAGGCAACAAAAAAAGCCAGCCCACGAATTCGGCTGGCTCGTATGTCATTCCTGGTGTTCGATGGCCACAGGTTTGGCCGGAGAAAAAGTGGAGATTGCATGTTTGTAAATCAGTTGCTGCTTGCCTTCTGTTTCCACCAGCACCGTAAAATTATCGTACGATTTTATGGTTCCTTTAAGCTGGAAGCCATTAAGTAAAAAGACAGTAACAAAAATATTGTTTTTACGAAGCTGATTCAAGTACACGTCTTGAATATTAACCGGTTTCATGAAAATCCCCCTTAGATCCCCTGCTCTTTATTTTTCATTTCCACTAAGATACATTCGACGCTTTCGGTCGTTCTCCTGCATGAAGCGTTGAATTTCTTGAAAGTTTTTTTCCAAATCTTCCAATGCATCGATCCAGAAAATCGGCAATTTGTTTTTAAAATACGTGAATTGCCTTTTGGCGTAATGCCGCGAGTTTTGCTTGAGCTGATTGACCGCTTCGTCCAACTCCAGCTTGCCGTCGAGGTAAGCATACATTTCTCTGTAGCCGATGGCTTGAATCGACTGGACGTCGCGTATGCCCCGCTCGCGCAGCGCTTTTACTTCTTCCAGCAAGCCCGCCTCCATCATCAAGTCGACGCGGTGGTTAATGCGTTCATATAAAATTTCGCGCGGCATATCCAATCCGATGATCGCTTCGTTGTACATCGGCGAAAGCGCCAAACTGCGGTCCGTTTTTTCTTCTCCGCTCAACAAAATTTCAAGCGCCCGCAGCACACGCCGCGTGTTGTTCGGATGAATATCTGCATCCGGGTCTAGCTTCAGCAGTTTTTCGTGCATATAAAGCGGACCGTGCGTTTCAAGTTCTTCCTGCAACGCATTTCTCAAGTTTTCGTTGACTTGTACTTCGGAAAACCGGTAATCGAACAAAACCGCTTGGATGTAAAGCCCGGTGCCGCCGACAATGATCGGAAATTTGCCGCGCGACTGGATCTCCGCAATTTTTTCGCGCACCAGCCGTTGGTATTCCGCCACTGAAAACGGCTCATCCGGTTCTTTAATATCCAGCAAATGATGGACCACGCCGTCCATTTCTTCTCTTTTGATTTTGGCTGTGCCAATCGACATACCTCGGTAAATCTGCATGGAATCGCCGTTGATGATTTCTCCATTCAATCGTTTCGCCAGCTCAAGGCTGAGCGCTGTTTTCCCGGAGGCTGTCGGGCCGACTATCGCCGCTACTTCTATCATGCTTGTCCATCCATTCTAAAATCGTTTGGTAATGCAGATGCTTATTGTGTTCGTTCAACAGTTCATGGCGGCCTTCTTCAGCCAAAAACACGGTGACGTCTTTTATTCCTGCTTTGACGTACTGCTCAGCGGACCGGAAAACGCCTTGGCCGTTATCGCCCACTGGATCTTTCGCGCCGCTGATGAATAAAACCGGCAAGTCTTTGCGGATTTTGTCCACTTCTGCTTGCTTGTGAATCAAAACAAGACCCGTAAACAAATCCACATAAAACTGATTGGTCGATTTAAAGCCGCACAGCGGATCGCTTTCGTACTTGGCGACTTCTGCGGTGTCGCTCGACAGCCACGCAAACAGCGAACTTTCTTCTTTAAACGGCTTGGTAAAGCTGCCGAAAGTCATTTTCGCAAGCAACGGGCTTGTTTCTTCTTTGCCTTTCGTTTTGGCAAGCCTTTGTGCGAACAGCAACCCCGCTTTTCCGGCAGCACCAGGGTCGCCCCCTGTACCCGAAAAGATCGCTCGGCTGATGCTGCCGCTATACAGCTGAACGTAGCGCCGGGCCACAAAAGAACCCATGCTGTGGCCGAAAACAATCACCGGCAGTTCACCAATTTGGTGTTGGACCGCGCGAATGACTTCATTAACATCTTTCACAACTCGGTCAAAGCCTTTTTCTTCACCAAAATAGCCGAGTGTGACATTATTTCGTTCAGCTGTCCGGCCATGGCCACGGTGGTCGTGGCCCGATACCGCATAGCCATTAGCGGCCAAAAAATGCGCAAACTCTTCGTAGCGGGCGATATGCTCCGCCATGCCGTGCAGCATATGGACATGCGCTTTCGGCTGCTCCGGTTCGTACACTTCGCAGTAAATTTCATGCCCATCGGACGCTTCGATAAAGTTTTTGGTCACTTTCATCATAAAGCCTTCCTTCCGAATCGAGTCGCCTCCTCGATTTCGTCTTGCAGTTCTTGGCGGTAGGCTTCTTTTTGTTCTGGCGTGTAGCGAAGCACGCGGCTCATGTAGTCAAGGACGCCTTCGCGGTAGCGGACAACGTCGTCGATATGAAAATACAAATCGCCTGTCCGTCTGACAAAAAAGTCGCTCGGCGTGCGCGCCATTTCTTCATCCATGGCGTATTCAACTACCGCGACGAGTGTTTTCGGAAGGCCTTCCGGATTGTTCTGCGGAAGGTTTCGGTAATGCCAGAATACTTTTTCTGCATTGGTGCCGAAAAATTGCGCATACATGCGCCCTTGTTCGGGACCCAATCCGTATTTTTGAGAACGGAGCGCCATATGATGGACAAACTTTGCAAAGTTTTTGGATCCGCCAAAATCACCGCCTGACAGCGGCAATTTTTTTGTGACGCTGTCGCCGTATTTGATGCCCGTTTCATGTCTTAGCTTTTTGACGACCAAGTCAACGACGGTTTCAGCCATTTTCCGGTAGCCCGTCAATTTGCCGCCCGCAATGGAAATGAGGCCGTTTTCCGAAAGCCAAATTTCATCTTTCCGTGAAATGTCGGACGGGTCTTTGCCTTCTTCGTAAATGAGCGGACGGACGCCTGCCCACGTCGCTTCGACATCATCCGGTGTCAATTGGATACTTGGGAAAGTGCGGCCAACCGCCTGGATCAAATAGTCGACATCTTTCTTTTCGGCAGCAGGCGAAATCGGATTATCGTCGTAAAAATCATCCGTTGTTCCGACATAGACTTTATTGTCCCGCGGTACTGCAAAGACCATCCGTTTATCTGGTGTATCAAAATAGACCGCTTGCCGAAGAGGGAATTTCTTATGGTCGACAACGATATGCACGCCTTTGGTCAGCCGTATTTTTTTCTCCGGCGTTTCCGCGTCGTAATCTTGCACTTCATCGATCCACGGCCCTGTCGCATTGACCACTTTTTTCGCAAAAATATCCATTGGCAAATTGTCAATCAAGTCAACAGCTTGGACGCCCGCTACTTTTCCGTCTTCATAAATAAATCCTTCCGCTTTTGCGTAATTCAGGCAAACCGCTCCCAATTCCGCTGCCTTTTTCATCGTTTCCAAGGTCAAGCGGGCATCGTCTGTCCGGTACTCCACGTAATAGCCGCCGCCGACTAGCCCCGGTTCCTTCAATAAAGGCTCTTTGCTGACTGTTTGATAAGGAGAGAGCATAGTGCGGCGCTCCGCTTTTTTCACATTCGCCAAAACGTCATAAACGCGAAGGCCCAGGTTCATAAACACCGGACCTAATGTGCCGCCTTGATAAAACGGCAGAAGCATGCGTTTCGGCTCGGTGATGTGCGCGCCGTTTTCATAAACAATTTCGCGTTCCCGGCCGACTTCTGCTACAATTTTCAATTGGAAATTTTTCAAATAGCGCAAACCGCCGTGCACCAATTTTGTGGACCGGCTCGATGTGCCCGCCGCAAAATCCTGCATATCGATCAACGCAACGCTCATGCCGCGTGAGACGGCATCAAGCGCAATGCCGGCTCCGGTAATGCCGCCTCCGATAACGACGACGTCAAATTCATGATGGGATAAATGGCCAATTTGCTGTGCTCGCTGTTTTGCAGAAAACATACGCGTTCCCTCTCTCTCATTAAAATGTCGAGTTGCTGAAACTGCTTTCTTCTACATGCCGTAAAGCTTATAATGCCTATTTGTTCAGAACCCTGCCCTTATGCTTACCCTTCCTGGATTCGGATAAAACTGCCAATTCCAAATGGAAAAGATCACATCACGCGTTTGAACATTTTTTCAACATCGTACGTTTTAAAATGGATGATTACCGGGCGTCCATGCGGGCACGTAAACGGCTGTTCCGCCATTTTCAAGTCGGCCAACAGCCGCTCCATTTCATGTTTCTGCAAAAAATGATTGGCTTTGATGGAACGTTTGCAGCTCATCATAATGGCCGCGTCTTCCCGCAATTTCTTAACGTCCACTTTTCGTTCATTCAATATCTGTTCAATCAAGTCTTCGACAACTTCCTGCTCGAATCCTGCCGGGAACCACGTCGGGTGTTCCCGCACGATAAACGATGTTTCACCGAATTCTTCCAAAAACACACCGCTCTCATGCAACACACTCAAGTTTTCCTTCAAACGAAGCGCTTCGTCCCGGCTGTAATGAAACGTCAACGGCAATAATAGCGCTTGCCGCTCCGCTACATCGACCTGCCCCACTTTTTCGCGGAAAAATTCGTACTTGATCCGTTCTTGGGCTGCGTGCTGGTCGACCAAATAAAACCCGTCCGTGCTTTGTGCCACAATGTACGTGCCGTGGATTTGCCCCACCACTTCAAGTTCCGGAAATTGCGGGCTTTCGTCCGGCGATTCTGCCAGCTCAACCAGTTCTTCTTCGTTCACTTCTTTAACCGGCTGCTCTTCCGGAAATACTTCTGGCTCGTATATCGGTTCCACGATTTGTTCGTCCCGCATCTCTGTTGCTTGCGGCGTGGGACTAGCGATTGGCGCTGCAGGTTCTTGGACGGTATAAGACGTTTTCCAAATGTCCAATTGCTTGGATGGCACTTGCTTTTGCGGCTTCGGCTTTTCGATGATCGGCGCCCGGACAGCAGAGCTGATCGTTTGGCGGATCGTTGAATGAATCAGTTCCATCAATTCTTTTTCTTTGCTCAAGCGGATTTGCTGTTTGGCTGGGTGGACGTTGACATCCGTCAAATACGGATCGCCTTCAATGTTCATGACGACAATCGGCTGCCGCTCAAGCGGCAAAAATGTGTGGTATGCCTGATGCACCGTATTGGCGATAGCGTAATGCTTGACCCACCGGCCGTTGACGAACAGCGAAATGTAGTTTTTATTGGCACGGGTGATTTCCGGCAGCGAAGCAAACCCCGAGACTTTATAATCATGGGAATTCCCTTCGAACGAAATCATTTTTTTTGCGATTGCGACGCCGTAAATATCCGCAAGCACTCGCTTCATTTCGCCGCTTCCCGCTGTCTGCAAAACGGTCTTGCCGTCATGCGTCAGTTTGAACGAAATTTCGGGGTAGCTGAGCGCCAAGCGGTTTAACAAATCAATCGAGTGGCCAAGTTCCGTCTGCAAAGTTTTCAAGTATTTCAACCGGGCTGGCGTGTTGAAAAACAGCTGCTCGATTTTAATATCCGTGCCTTTTCGGAGCGATCCTGCCCGGTGTTCAACTAGGCGGCCGCCTTCTAGCCGGACGAACGTGCCGGATTCGCCATTCGATGTATGAAGCGTCACTTTTGAAACAGATGCGATACTGGCAAGCGCTTCTCCACGGAATCCCAGCGTCCGGATGCGGAACAAATCATGTTCGTTGGCAATTTTGCTGGTGGCGTGCCTGGAAAATGACAACAGCGCGTCATCGTTATCCATTCCTGCCCCGTTATCGATGATTTGGATCGACGTGAGCCCTGCCTCCAGAAGCAGCACTTCGATGGCTGTGCTTCCTGCATCAATCGCATTTTCCACCAATTCCTTGACGACAGATGTCGGCCGTTCGACCACTTCTCCCGCCGCAATCTTATTTGATAAGTTCTCTTCCATTAACCGGATCTGGCCCATCATGTCACTCCTTCTTGCTTAGCTTAAGTTGCAAATCATTCAATAACTGCAGCGATTGCAGCGGCGTCATAGCCGCGATGTTGACATCGGCAATGGTTTGCAGCACTTCTTCACTGTCAGTATCCCGTTCATCGAAAAACGACAATTGTTCGATGTGGTTGACCGTCTGCTTTTTCTCCTGCTCAAAACTTTTCAACAATTCGCGTGCGCGCCCTAATATGGCTTGCGGCAAATTCGCCAGTTCTGCTACATGGATGCCGTAGCTTTTATCCGCCGGGCCGTGTTTCACTTTATGTAAAAACACCACTTTTCCGGACTGCTCCATGGCAGCGACGTGGACATTGCTCATTTTATCAAGTGATTGTTCCAAAGCCGTCAATTCGTGGTAATGCGTTGAAAACAAGGTATTGGCGCCAATATTGTCATGGATGTATTCAATCATCGACTGTGCTAGCGCCATGCCATCATATGTGGACGTTCCGCGCCCGATTTCATCGAATAAAAGCAGGCTGCGGTCGGTGGCATGCATAATGGCGTATTGCGATTCAAGCATTTCCACCATAAATGTACTTTGTCCGGACACCAAGTCATCCGCCGCTCCGATGCGCGTAAAAATTTGGTCGACAATCGGCAAATTGGCCGATTCCGCCGGCACATAGCTGCCGATTTGCGCGAGGACGATCGTCAATGCCACTTGGCGCATATACGTACTTTTACCGGACATATTCGGCCCGGTGATCAACAACATGTTTTGGTTTTCCGTCAACACGCAGTCGTTCGGCACGTAATGCTGCTTGTTGAGCATTTTTTCGACTACAGGATGGCGTCCTTCAATAATGGAAATTTCTTTTGAATCGTTGAATTCCGGCTTTACAAACCGGTATTTTTCAGCAACGTTTGAAAAACTCAAAAAGACGTCCAGTTCACTCAATACCGAAGCTAGTTTTTGGATGCGCGAAATATACTGTTTCACTCGGTCGCGGATTTCCACGAATAATTCGTATTCCAACGTTAAGCTTTCTTCTTCCGCCGTTAAAATCAGCGCTTCTTTTTCTTTCAGCTCCGGCGTGATGTAGCGTTCGGCGTTGGCCAATGTCTGTTTGCGGTCGTAGCGGTCCAGATCCGCCAAATGCATATTTGCTTTTGAAACTTCGATATAATAGCCAAAAATGCGGTTATAGCCGATTTTCAAGGATTTGATGCCAGTCAACTGACGCTCTTTTTGTTCGAGTTCCGCAATCCAGTCTTTGCCGTTTCGGGAAGCATCGCGGTATTTATCCAGCTGCTCGTTATAGCCTTCCCGGATGATGCCGCCTTCTTTAGCGGACAGCGGCGGGTTGTCGCTGATCGCTTCGAGCAGTTCACACACTTCCCCGCAGCGGTCCAGTTTTCCACTGAAATTCGCGAGCGCTTCGCTTCCAGCGTTTTCAAGTTCATTAATAATAGAAGGGATTTTTTCAAGAGAACTGCGCAGCTGGGCCAAATCGCGGCCGCTTGCACTGCCAAAAGCAATGCGCCCGCTCAAGCGTTCCAAATCATAGACTTCTTTTAACCTTCCTTGAAGTTCCACTCGGGCAAAATAATTGTTAATGAGCGCTTCAACCATGTACTGGCGGTCTTCGATCAAACGCCGGTTGGCGAGCGGCTGATGCAGCCATTGCTTTAATTTCCGGCTGCCCATGGCGGTCACGGTTTCGTCCAAGAGCCACAGCAGCGTCCCTTTTGTTTCGCCTCCGCGGATCGACTGCAACAGTTCCAAATTGCGTTTGGAGTGAAAGTCGATCGTCAGCAACTGGCTGTTTTCATTATAGGAAAACGCTTGAATGTGCTGCAGCGACTGCTGCTGCGTTCTCGCGATATACGTCAACAGCCGGTGGATGCTCATCACCAGATCTTGCGGGCAGTGGACGAGCAGCTCGTCGTCCGCTTCGTATAAAAACTCCATCGGTTCGATCGACAGCACCACGTCTTGCGCTTCTTCATTCAACAAGAAAAACAATTGGTCCGAAACGACGAGTTCCCGTATGTGGAGGGACTGCAATTCCTGCAACAACGCTTTTTCTGCACCCGCTATGTATGTGGCCGTGGACTCGCCTGTGCTGATGTCGACATAAGCCAAGGCAAACCCGCCGCTCAGTTCTTCGGCGGCTGCGATAAAATGATTCGATTTGGAATCGATGCTTTTGCCTTCGGTATGCGTGCCAGGAGTAATCAAACGCACCACTTCACGTTTCACGACGCCTTTTGTCAGTTTCGGGTCTTCCACTTGTTCACAAATGGCCACTTTATGCCCTTTTTGAATCAATTGGTCGATGTAATTTTTCGCCGCATGATGCGGCACCCCGCACATTGGGATGCGGTCATCGCCATTGCCTCCGCGGCTTGTCAATGTAATTTCGAGCAGCTGGGAAGCCTTCAGAGCGTCGTCGTAAAACATTTCGTAAAAATCGCCAAGGCGGAAAAATAAAAACGCGTCCTGGTAATCTGCCTTCACTTGCAGATATTGTTGGATCATCGGTGTAGGTGCCATTTTTTAAACCTCTCTCACGGTAATTCGTAATTCGTTAATCGTTAATCGTTAATCGTTAATCGTTATTACTCCATTATAACAAAAAGATAAGCAGAAAAGAAAAAACTGAAAAAGCATTTGCTCTTTCAGTTTTCTTATTCTGCTCTTTTTTATGAAAGTTTTGTCGGTTTGCTGGCTTCGACTTTTGAGCCGGTTTCGCCGCGCAAAACATCTCCGCCAGTATCGACGATGATTTTGTTCGTTACTTGGTTGGCGATTGCCGTTGATACCATTTGAAGAAGCGAATTGACATCTGTTTGCGATTGCTTGAATTCTTGGACAATCGGCACAGCGTTGATTTCGTCTTCGATTTTCTGGATTTTGCCTTCGATCAATTCCAATGCGCGTTCTTTGCCGTAAGCTTGGAAGTTTACTGCTTGTTTTTGCAAGCTCTTTAAGCTCGCGATTTTTTCACGCACTTTTTGGTTTTCATTGATTTGCGCTTCCGCACGTTTGAAAAATTCCACTTCTTCTGTTTCGACGATCATGTTTGCCACTTCGCGTGCTTTAGCAATAATTTCTTCTTTTGAATACGTCATAAATTTAGACACCCACTTCTTGGCTTGAAACGGTTTCTACAAGTTCACCGTTCAGCGACCATGTTTTTGTAGTAATTATTTTGACTTTGACGAGCGTTCCAATAATGGATTTCGGTCCGACAAAGTTGACCAGTTTGTTTTTTGCCGTATAGCCCGATAAGACATCCGGGTTCTTCTTGCTTTCGCCTTCCACCAAAACTTCGACGACTTGGCCTTCGTACGCTTTCATAGCAGCGGCGGCGTATTCGTTGACGACGGCATTCAAACGCTGAAGCCGTTCTTTTTTCACTTCCATCGGTACGTTGTCTTCCATTTTGGCAGCCGGCGTGCCTTCTCTTGGTGAGTAAATGTACGTAAACGCCATTTCATAGCCGATTTCCTTAAAGAGCGACAAGGTTTCTTCAAACTGTTCATCGGTTTCATTCGGAAAGCCGACGATGATATCGGTCGTCAAAGAAACGTTGGGAATGGCTTCCCTGATTTTCCGGACGAGCTCGATATAATGCTCACGCGAATATTTGCGCGCCATGATTTTCAACATACTCGTCGAACCTGATTGTACAGGTAAATGGATGTGGTCGACAAGGTTTCCGCCTTTTGCGAGCACTTGGATCAAATAATCGTCAAAATCGCGCGGATGGCTCGTCGTAAACCGGACGCGTGGAATGTCAATTTTCCGGAGCTCGTCCAACAATTCACCGAGGCCGTAAGTGATATCGGTAAAGTCTTTGCCATACGCATTGACGTTCTGCCCAAGCAGCGTGACTTCCTTATAGCCTTGAGAGGCCAAATGCCGGACTTCCTGGATAATGTCTGCCGGGCGCCGAGACCGCTCTTTTCCGCGCGTATATGGCACGATGCAGTACGTGCAGAATTTGTCGCAGCCATACATGATGTTGACCCACGCTTTAATTTTTCCTTTGCGCACTTTTGGCAAGTTTTCGATGACGTCGCCTTCTTTTGACCAAACATCGATGACCATTTCTTTGGACATGTACGCTTCGTTCAAAATTTCCGGCAGCCGGTGAATGTTGTGCGTTCCGAAAATCATATCCACTTGGTCATAGGTTTTCAGGATT
The DNA here is from genome assembly GCF_050864155.1 of Planococcus sp. YIM B11945. Taxonomy (NCBI): domain Bacteria; kingdom Bacillati; phylum Bacillota; class Bacilli; order Caryophanales; family Caryophanaceae; genus Planococcus; species Planococcus sp. YIM B11945. Next base: position 206,530 of record NZ_JBOZWR010000002.1, read on the forward strand.
TTATTGACGACTGATTCTTCTTGCGACATGCAGCCGCAGACGCCGATCAACACATCCGGATTTTCAAGTTTCAACGGTTTCAGATGGCCCAGTTCACCGAACACTTTGTTTTCGGCATTTTCACGAATGGCGCATGTATTCAGCAAAATGACATTGGCATCGTCCACAGAATTTGTCAGTTCATAGCCGAGCTGCATCAATATGCCGGCAATTACTTCCGTGTCATGCTCGTTCATTTGGCAGCCATACGTCCTGATATAAAATTTGCGCCCTTTGCCCATTTCTGCAAATCGCGGGTCAATCTTGAAATTGTCAAAATAAGCGACTTCTTCTTTGCCGCGTTTTTTGGCATCTTTCAATGAAGGCGGAGTATAGACGCTTTGGAAATACTGGCTATAATCCTTTTCAGGCTTGGCCGATGTTAGTTGGGTTGACTGTAATCGCTGCTCCTCATTCACGGAAAAACCCCTTTCAATCAATACCTTATTATACTGAAAAAAGCAGTTGCTCTACAAGATGCGCGCTCCAATTGTCGGAGAATCGACAAGAAGATGCCGATTAGTTTTCAAATGGATAGTCTTCGTTGATGTAAATGCGTTCGAACGATGTCGCTTTCCCTGTCTGGTCGTCCACTTCGGTAAAGAAGCCGCTGACGACCGAGCGCCCGCGTTTCGGCACTTCAAAACGCGTCGGCATATTGGTTTTAAAGCGGTACAAAACCGATTCTTTTGTCATCCCTAAAATTTCATCGTAAGGTCCGGTCATGCCGACATCGGAAATATAAGCGGTACCCTTTGGAAGAATACGGGCATCCGCCGTTTGGACGTGTGTATGCGTTCCAACCACAACCGATGCACGGCCATCCAAATGCCAGCCCATGGCGATTTTCTCACTCGTCGCTTCGGCGTGGAAATCGACAAAGACAAGCGGCGAAATGGCTTTTGCTTCTTCAATCAATGCGTCCACAGTTTTGAACGGATCTTCATGCGGCGGCAAGAACACACGGCCATGCAAATTAATGACAGAAAGCGTTTGGCCGTTTTTTGTCACAGTCGCCATGCCTCGTCCTGGCGCTTCTTCCGAAAAATTCGCCGGGCGAATCAAGTAATCCACTTCGTCAATGAAATCAAAAATCTCTTTTTGGTCCCATGTGTGGTTGCCCATTGTCACCATATCCACACCCATGAACATGAGGTCCTGGTAAATGGCTTTTGTAATGCCGCGTCCTGCTGCAGCATTTTCACCGTTCGCTATAACCACGTCCGGAGAATACTTTCGTTTCATGCGGGGTAAATAGCTTTCTAAAGCATCTCTGCCGATCGATCCGACGATATCGCCAATAAATAAAATTTTCATGAGGTCACCTTTTTCCATAAGAAAAAGGCTTCTTTGAATAGACATTCATCGAAGCCTTTTTCCTATTATTTTGCGTATTCAACTGCTCTAGTTTCACGAATTACCGTTACTTTGATATGCCCCGGGTAATCAAGCTCTTCTTCAATGCGTTTTCGGATATCACGGGCTAAGCGGTGAGCCGTCATATCGTCAATTTGTTCAGGGCGAACCATAATGCGGATTTCGCGCCCTGCTTGAATAGCGAATGATTTTTCAACGCCTTCGTACGATTCAGAAATTTCTTCCAGCTTCTCTAGACGGCGGATGTAATTTTCCAGTGTTTCACTTCTGGCACCTGGACGCGCGGCTGACAATGCATCTGCCGCGGCAACAATGACAGAAATAATCGAAGTTGCTTCTGTGTCTCCGTGGTGGGAAGCGATACTGTTGATGACAACCGGATGTTCTTTGTATTTCGTCCCAAGTTCCACGCCGATTTCAACGTGGCTTCCTTCTACTTCATGGTCAATGGCTTTCCCAATATCGTGAAGAAGGCCAGCACGTCTTGCCAAAGTTACATCTTCGCCAAGTTCTGCTGCCATTAAGCCGGAAAGGAAGGCTACTTCTACAGAATGCTTCAAGACATTCTGGCCGTAGCTTGTGCGGTAACGGAGACGCCCTAAGATTTTGATCAAATCTGGATGCAAATTGTGGACGCCTACGTCAAATGTGGTTTGTTCACCAATTTCGCGGATTTGCTCATCAACTTCACGTCTTGATTTTTCAACCATTTCTTCAATGCGCGCCGGGTGGATACGGCCGTCGGACACCAATTTCTCAAGTGCCAAGCGGGCTGTTTCGCGGCGGATCGGATCGAAGCCGGATAGAATAACTGCTTCTGGCGTATCATCGATTATCAAATCGATGCCCGTCAATGTTTCAAGCGTACGGATATTCCGTCCTTCACGCCCAATGATGCGGCCTTTCATTTCATCATTTGGCAAGTTGACAACCGATACAGTGGTTTCTGCAACATGATCAGCTGCAAAACGCTGCATCGCCAATGATAAGATGTTTTTCGCTTTTTTGTCCGATTCTTCTTTTGCACGCGCTTCAGTTTCTTTAATCATGACCGCAATGTCCGTTGAAAGTTCATTTTCAACATCTTGCAAAATGATCGTTTTCGCTTCTTCGCGTGTCAAAGCTGAAATGCGTTCCATTTCAGTTTGCTGCATTCGGACTAATTCCTCAGCTTTGCTTTCCATCTGTACAATATGCTGTTGTTTTTCTGCGAGGGCTTCGTCTTTGCGTTCAAGACTCGCTTCTCTTTTGTTTAATGCATCATCCTTGCGATCTAAATTTTCTTCTCTCTGCAACAACCGATTCTCTTGTCTTTGTAGTTCAGATCGGCGTTCCCGAATTTCAGATTCTGTTTCAGTACGCAATTTATGATTTTCGTCTTTCGCTTCCAACAAGGCTTCTTTTTTCAGCGCTTCCGCTTCTCTTCGTGCATCTTCGACTATCTGCTCTGCAGAGTTTTTAGCGCCTGCCATTTTGGAATCGTTTGATTTTTTAAACGCATAATATCCAACAACTACACCGACGATGATACCAAGCAAAGCGAAGATGATCTCGTTAACCATTCGGACACCTCCTCTTGCTATTCGTTTTACATTTTCAAAAGATAATAATTAAAAGTTTTACCTATTAACCGTTTAAAAAGTAGGAAATTATACAATTTTAATTCTATAGATGGACTTATAAAGTGTCAACCCTTTGGGATTAACGAAAAGCGCAGGCGGCCGTGTAGATTCGACGGGCATAAGACAAATCGGCGAAGCGGCGATTTTTGCCGCACTGCCGGGATGGCTTATGACTCCGAGAATCTGGCCGCCGGAGTCTGGACACAGAAAAGCGGAGGCACCTGTCTAGCCCCGACAAGCACTGGAGGTATTGGCGGTTATGGCGCTTTTTGCCATAGCCGCCATT